>DATLGF010000407.1:0-4860 GCA_035540575.1 Noviherbaspirillum sp. | reverse complement strand
CGTTTCGCCATCGCACTCGATGTTCATGCACACATAGTGCGCCTTGGTGCCGGTCAGGCGGGCCGGCATGATCTTGCCGTTATCCTGGACGAAGTCCTTCAGGGTGTCGACATCCTTGTAGTCGACCTGCTCGACGCCGGCGGCGGTGAAGCGGCAGAACTTCTTGCGCTTGAACAGCGGGTTCTGCTGCTGGCGACGTTGCTTGAGCTTGCTTTTGTCAAATTTCTTACCGAATGCCATCTTGGGCTCCTGTATCTGTATCTGATGGTTGGGTTTCTAGATTCGTGACGTGGAACACGAGGCCTTTGCTATTGCGGCCTTTCCTGGCCAGGAAGCCGGTAAATGCCATCACTGCTCCCAGCGGCGCCCGATTGAATCTTCCCGAAACTTCTCCCGCGGCCAGCGCGGCGATCTCGAATTCAACCTTGCGCACCACGCCCGCTTCCACCTGTTCCGATTCATGAAGCAATCTTGCATTCACGATCGGGATGCCGGCCGGCGTATAACGGAGTACGTCCCGCTCGGCGATGCTGGCAATCAGGCGCAGCAGATTCGCGCTGCCCTCGTCACGCACAAGAAATTACGAAGCGGACGCCTCGGCGCGCGGGGCCTTGGCAGCGTCTTCCTTCTGCACGGCCTTCATCATCGGCGACGGACCGGTCTCGGCTTTCTTCATCTTCACCGTCAGGTGGCGCAGCACGGCGTCATTGAACTTGAAGCCGGTTTCGATCTCGGCCAGCGTTTCGCCATCGCACTCGATGTTCATGCACACATAGTGCGCCTTGGCCAGCTTCTGGATCATGTAAGCCATCTGGCGACGGCCCCAGTCTTCGACACGATGCACCTTGCCGTTGCGGCCGGTGACGATGCCCTTGTAGCGCTCGATCATCGCGGGTACCTGCTCGCTCTGATCCGGATGGACGATAAAAACGATTTCATAATGACGCATGTAATCTCCTTTGGACGGATTGACGTTTCGCCCACCCCGGCGTCAACACGAGTGTGGGAAGAGGAAAGCCCGCCATCATAACGTGCATGCGGCAAAAATTCAATCGCGTCAAGCGCTTGCGCAAGAAACCGGGAAAATTCCTTGCATCCCGGCGATGGCTGTATAAAAATACAGGCTGTCCATACCCTCAGCCCTGCCCCGCTTCCCATGCTCAAGCTCACCGCTCGCCAGGAACAGATCCTCAACCTCATACGGGAAGCGATCGAAAACACCGGCTTTCCTCCGACGCGCGCCGAAATCGCAGCCGAACTCGGCTTTCGCTCGGCCAATGCCGCCGAGGAGCACCTGCAGGCCCTCGCCCGCAAAGGCGCGATCGAGCTCTCGCCCGGCACGTCCCGCGGCATACGCCTGCGCGAACCGCGCCCCGAACGCGGCGCGAGCCAGATGGCCCTGCCGCATCCGGCGCTGATGCAGCTGAGCCTGCCGTTGGTTGGACGGGTGGCAGCCGGCTCGCCGATTCTTGCCCAGGAACATATCGAATCGACCTACCAGGTAGACCCGACACTGTTTTCCGCAAAGCCCGACTACCTGCTGAAGGTGCGCGGGATGTCGATGCGCGACGCCGGCATCCTCGAAGGCGACCTACTCGCGGTGAAGAAGGCCGACATGGCCAAGAATGGCCAGATCGTCGTTGCCCGACTGGGAGATGACGTGACAGTCAAGCGCTACCGGAAATCCGGCGCCCTGATCGAGTTGCTGCCCGAAAATCCGGATTTCGAACCGATCCGGGTCGAGCCGGGACGCGAGGACTTCGCACTGGAAGGACTGGCAGTCGGCCTGCTGCGCAGCTGGGCCTGATCAGGCGCCGTCCTTGCGCTGCCGCTGCGCAAGGATGTGATGCGCGATGCCGCGCAGGATATTGACTTCCTCCTTCTCCAGCCCGGCGCGTGAAAACAAGCGCTTCAAGCGCGGCATCAGCTTGCGGGGATTGGCCGGGTCGAGGAAATCGATCGCAACCAGTGCCTGCTCGAGGTGCGCGTACATGCCCTCCACCTGAGCGAGATCAGCGGGTTCCCCCTGAAATCCGATACCGTTGCTCGGCCTTCCCTGCCCTTGCATCGCCGCCGTGCGCAACTCGTAGGCCAGCACTTGCGCAGCCTGGGCCAGATTCAGCGACGAATACGCCGGATTGGCGGGAATATTGATCAATACGTTGCAGCGCTCGATGATCTCGTTTGGCAAGCCATAGCGCTCGCTCCCGAACACCAGCGCCGGCCGGAGTGCATCCGAGCTCACGACGTGCGCCGCAAGCTCGCGCGGCACAAACACCGGGGGCGAGAACTCGCGCAGGCGCGCGCTCAGCGCGGCGGCAAAATTGCATCCCTCGATTGCCTCGTCGAAGCTTCCGACGACACGCGCGCGGTCGAGCACGTCCAGCGCACCGCTTGCGAACGCGCGCGCCTCCTCCTGCTGCGGCGCATCCGCAAAACGCGGGTTCACCAGCACCAGTTCCGAGAAACCCATCGTCTTCATCGCACGGGCGACGGAGCCGACATTACCGGGATGACTGGTCTCGACCAGAACGAATCGCGTGCTTGCGAACAGGGGGATAGGGCTTTCGGACGGGTTCATTTAAAATAGCGCGATTGCGCGGCATCACCTTTCGGGTTTCTTGCCGCATCGCTCATTAACGTGGATTCTTTGCGGTTCCGACGCGCTTGGCGTGGGTGCCGCCATTCTATCGGAACCTTTATGCATCCCATGCTCAATACGGCGGTCAAGGCTGCCCGCCGCGCCGGCGCCGTCATCAACCGCGCCTCCTTCGACATCGACCGCGTCAAGGTCAGCGAGAAAGGCCGCAATGACTTCGTCACCGAAGTCGACCAGGCGGCGGAGAACGCCATCATCGAGGTGCTGAAGAACGCCTATCCCGATCACGCGATCCTGGCCGAGGAATCCGGCGCATCGGCCAACCATCACGACGAGCACGAGAACATCTGGATCATTGATCCGATCGACGGCACCACCAACTTCATCCACGGCTTTCCCACCTATTGCGTCTCGATCGCGCTGAAACAGCGCGGCCAGATCACGCAGGCTGTCGTCTACGACCCGAACCGCAACGACCTGTTCACCGCTACCAAGGGCGCCGGCGCCTACCTGAACGAGAAGCGCATCCGCGTGAGCCGGCGCGACAAGATGGCCGATGCGCTGATTGGCACCGGCTTCCCGTTTCGCAGCACCGACGAGCTCGACGAGTACGTGAAGATGTTCAAGATCCTGAGCGAACGCTGCGCCGGCCTGCGCCGCCCCGGCGCCGCCGCGCTCGACCTCGCGTATGTCGCGGCCGGCCGGCTCGACGGCTTTTTCGAGAAGGGTTTGCAACCCTGGGATGTGGCAGCCGGGTCGCTGCTGATCACCGAGGCCGGTGGCATCGTCTCCAACTTCGCCGGCGAATCGGATTACCTGTACCGCGGCGACGTCATTGCCGGCACGCCGAAGATCTTCGCGCAGATGGTCGCACTGCTGTCGCGCTTCGCGAAGTAAATTCCAATTCCACCATCGCACATGCAGCCCGGCTGCATGCCGTCACCGCTCGCCGCTGCTTCGCGCACCGTCGAGCGGCCCTGTTTTTTTCTTGAAGGTATACATGTCTTTTGCTGAACTCGGACTTTCCGAAGAAATCGTACGCGCGGTAACCGAACAGGGTTACCACACTCCCACCCCGATCCAGGCCCAGGCGGTACCGGCCGTCCTGAAGGGCGGCGACCTGCTCGCCGGCGCCCAGACCGGCACCGGCAAGACCGCCGGCTTTACATTGCCGATCCTGCAGCGGCTGGCAGGCAAGCCGGCCGCCGCGCCCAAGACGGTGCGTGCGCTGATCCTCGCCCCCACGCGTGAGCTTGCCGCACAGGTCGAGGAATCAGTGCGCATCTACGGCCGCTACCTGAAGCTGCGCTCGGCGGTGATTTTCGGCGGTGTCGGCATCAATCCGCAGATCGACTTGTTGAAGCGCGGTGTCGACATCCTGGTTGCAACGCCGGGTCGACTGCTCGACCATATGCAACAAGGCACGATCGACTTGCGCCGCGTCGAAATCCTCGTACTCGATGAAGCGGACCGCATGCTGGACATGGGCTTCATCCATGACATCCGCCGCGTGCTCGCCGCGCTGCCGCCGCAACGCCAGAATCTGCTGTTCTCGGCAACCTTCTCCGACGAAATCAAGGCGCTCGCTGACCGCCTGCTGAACACGCCTGCGACAATCGAAGTCGCGCGACGCAATTCGACGGTGGAGATCATCGAGCAGAAAATCCATCCGGTCGACCGCAACCGCAAGCACCCGCTGCTGGCGCACCTGATCAAGACGAACAACTGGTGGCAGGTGCTGGTCTTCACGCGCACCAAGCACGGCGCAAACAAGCTGGTCGAGCAGCTCGAGAAGGACGGCATCCCGGCGATGGCGATCCATGGCAACAAGAGCCAGTCGGCGCGCACGCGCGCGCTGTCCGAATTCAAGGACGGCAAGCTGCAGGTACTGGTCGCCACCGACATCGCGGCGCGCGGCATCGACATCGAAGAACTGCCGCATGTCGTCAACTACGACCTGCCGAATGTGCCCGAGGACTATGTCCATCGCATCGGCCGCACCGGCCGCGCCGGGGCACAGGGTGAAGCCGTGTCGCTGGTCTGCGTGGACGAGCACGACATGCTCAAGGGCATCGAAAAGCTGATCAAGCGCCAGCTGCCGCGCGAGGTCGTGCCCGGCTTCGAACCAGACCCGAACGCCACGCCTCAGCCGATCCAGCTGCGCAGCCAGCCGCCGCGCCGCCAGCCGAGAGCGCAGGGCAAAGCGCCGGCGCCCGCCACGGGAGCACGGGCCGGCGCTTTGCCCTGCGCTCTCGGCTGGC
>DATLGF010000406.1:0-5477 GCA_035540575.1 Noviherbaspirillum sp. | reverse complement strand
AATCTGACCAATCAAGTCGCGCTGGTCACCGGCGCCTCTCGCGGCATCGGCCGCGCCATCGCAGTCGAACTCGCTCGCCAGGGCGCGAAGGTAGTCGGGACCGCGACCTCCGAAGCCGGAGCCGCCGCGATCAGCGACTATCTTGCCGCCGTTGCGCCGGAGTGCGGCAAGGGGCTGGTGCTCAATGTCACCGATGCCGAGCGCTGCAACGCGGTGATCGAACAGGTCCAGAAGGAGTACGGCTCGCTTTCGATTCTCGTCAACAATGCCGGCATCACGCAGGACCAGCTTGCGATGCGCATGAAGGACGAGGAGTGGGATGCGGTAATCGCGACCAACCTGAGCGCAGTCGGGCGCCTGTGCCGCGGCGTCCTGCGCGGCATGATGAAGGCGCGCTTTGGCCGCATCATCAATATCACCTCGGTGGTCGGATCGGCCGGCAACCCGGGTCAGATGAACTACGCCGCCGCCAAGGCGGGCGTGGCCGGCATGAGCCGCGCGCTGGCGCGCGAGATCGGCAGCCGCAACATCACGGTCAACTGCGTGGCACCGGGATTCATCGATACGGACATGACGCGCGAACTCGGCGAGCAACAGGTCGCGGCCCTCATGCAGCAGATTCCGCTGGCGCGCTTCGGCCAGCCGGAGGACATCGCTCATGCGGTCGCCTTCCTTGCGTCCCCGCAAGCGGGCTACATCACCGGCACGACGCTGCATGTGAACGGCGGCATGTACATGGCCTGAATTCGGCCGGATTCAACGCACTTTCGACGCGTTCCGCCCTCGGTGAAAACGCGGCTTGAAAGTGAATTTTCAAAGCGCAAACCTGCTAAAATGCGCGCACTTTTCTGTAACCCACTGGAGGGATAATATGTCGGACATCGAACAACGCGTTAAGAAGATCGTCGCCGAGCAACTGGGCGTCGCCGAAGCGGACATCAAGAACGAATCGTCCTTCGTCGATGACCTCGGTGCCGATTCGCTTGACACCGTTGAACTCGTCATGGCCCTCGAAGACGAATTCGAGATGGAAATCCCCGACGAGCAGGCCGAGAAGATCACCACTGTGCAGCAGGCAATCGACTACGCCAAGGCACACGTGAAGGCCTGATCTCGCATTGATCTAGTTTCAGGAGAACCGTTTGAGCCGCACACGTGAACGTCGCGTCGTAGTGACAGGGTTGGGTTGCATTTCCCCCGTGGGAAATACCGTTGCCGATTCCTGGGCAGCGCTCACCGAGGGCAAGTCCGGCATTGCAACCATCACCAAGTTCGACGCCACGCCTTTCTCCACGCGCTTCGCCGGTGAAGTGAAGGGCTTCAATATCGAGGACTACATCCCCGGTAAGGAGGCGCGTCACATGGACACCTTCATCCACTACGGCATGGCCGCGGGCATGCAGGCGATCCGGGACAGCGGCCTGACGGTGACCGAACAGAACGCGGAGCGCATCGGCGTACTCGTCGGCTCCGGCATCGGCGGACTGCCGATGATCGAGGAGACGCACGCCGAACTGACCAATCGTGGTCCGCGCCGCATCAGCCCGTTCTTCGTTCCGGCTTCGATCATCAACATGATCTCGGGCCATCTGTCGATCAAGTACGGCTTGAAGGGGCCGAATCTTGCGATCGTCACCGCGTGTACCACCGGACTGCATTGCATCGGCGCTGCCGCCCGCATGATCGAGTACGGCGATGCCGACGTCATGATCGCCGGCGGTGCCGAATCGACGGTGTCGCCGCTGGGCATCGGCGGGTTCGCCGCTGCGCGAGCGCTGTCCGTGCGCAATGACGATCCGGCCACCGCTTCGCGGCCCTGGGACAAGGACCGCGACGGATTCGTGCTCGGCGAGGGTGCCGGCGTCATGGTGCTCGAAGAATACGAGCATGCAGTAGCGCGTGGGGCCACGATTTACGCCGAAGTGCTCGGCTTCGGTATGAGCGCCGACGCCTACCACATGACCGCGCCGCTCGAGGATGGCGATGGCGCGCGCCGCTGCATGGTGGCTGCAATGAATAACGCCCGGATCAATCCCGATCAGGTCGATTACGTCAATGCGCACGGTACCTCGACGCCGCTCGGAGACATTGCCGAAACGGTCGCGATCAAGCGCGCGCTTGGGGATCACGCCAAGGATGTCGTGGTCAATTCGACCAAGTCGATGACCGGGCACCTGCTCGGTGGCGCTGGCGGCCTGGAGTCGGTATTCACCGTGCTCGCGGTGCATCACCAGATCTCTCCACCGACGATCAATATCTTCAACCAGGACCCGGCCTGCGATCTGGATTACTGCGCGAATACCGCACGTGAAATGCCGATCCGCGTGGCAGTCAAGAATTCCTTCGGCTTCGGCGGCACCAACGGTACGCTGGTGTTCGGGAAGGTCTGAACCGCGTGCGGCCCCTCGCGCAAGTGAAGGGCCGTCACGTAAACATCCCCGGCTTTCTGCGATGTCGATAGCGGTCTCCGCCGTCGTCAAGCCATCTCGGCTGCTTTTCCTCGTCATCCTCGGCATGTCGTTCTTGAGCGGCGCCGTCGCCATTCTCATTGGCCTCGGCGCCCTCGGAGCCGCGCTTTCGATGCTGGCCCGTTTCGTGCTCGTGGTGGTGTGCGGATTCACTGCCGGCTTTGGGTTTTATCATGGCATCTGCCAACGAAAAACCATACATATGGAGATCACCCGCGGCGGGCAGATTCGGATCCGGGAGGCGGTAGTCGAAAGATCTTGTGGTGAAGCCAATCGGCCGCATGTAGAGGAGGCGGAAGCAGTCCGTTTGATGCCCGAGTCAACCATCTGGCCGCAGCTGCTGTTGCTCAGATTGCAGGCGGAAAGCGGAAAAATTACATCCTTGGCGATTTTGCCGGACAGTGTCCGGGGAGATACGTTTCGGGCGCTTGCCGCGTCGTGCCGGTGGATTGCCGCCCGCTACGACCGCTCGTCAGGATGATGCGACGAAAAATCGGAACGGCGATTGAACTTCTTACATTTCCCACGGTCAACTACTCACGCCGCGTGTATGTTGCAATGAGACGAGGAAACCGGGATTGACGACAGAACGCGACATAGATCAGCTGCTTGTCGAGCGTGTGCAGCGTGGCGATAAAAGGGCATTCGAGCTGTTGGTGACCAAGTATCAGCGCAAGTTGATGCGGTTGGTTTCGCGGCTCGTGCGCGATCAGGCGGAAGCCGAAGACGTGGTGCAGGAAGCCTTCATCAAGGCGTACCGGGCACTGCCGCAGTTTCGCGGCGACTCGGCTTTCTATACATGGCTGTATCGGATTGGCATCAACACTGCCAAGAACTACCTGGTCACGCAAGGCCGGCGGGCGCCCACGTCCACCGAGGCCGACGCGGAAGAGGCCGAGACTTTTGATGACGGCGATCATCTTCGTGATATCAATACGCCGGAGTCAATGCTCGCCACCAAGCAGATTGCCGAGACGGTAAATGTGGCGATGGACGCACTGCCGGACGAACTGCGCATAGCGATTACATTGCGCGAGATCGAAGGCTTGAGCTACGATGAAATCGCCGAGGCAATGGGTTGCCCGATCGGAACTGTGCGAAGCCGCATTTTCCGTGCCCGCGAGGCGATCGCGGAAAAGCTTAGGCCTCTGCTCGGCACGGCGATCGACAAGCGCTGGTAGCCAGCGGTGTTATTTGGATGGTTTTGTAAACAGGGCGCGGCCAGCGCAAGGATGGTATGAATACGAACGACATGTCCCGAGAGCGGGTTTCGGCCTTGGCCGACGGCGAACTCGAGGAGGCCGAATTACAGACGGTGCTCGCCGCACTGCGCGCGGACGAAACCAAGGCCGACTGGGCGCTCTATCATCAGATCGGTGACATTCTTCGTTCCGATGAGATGGCCGCGGTGCGTCTGAGTTCCGGTTTTTCGGAGCGCATGGCCGCGCGTCTTGAGGCCGAGCCCACCGTCATTGCGCCCGCATCCGTGCGCCGTGGGCGCAGTCGCCTGCTCGCGCGGGCCGCGGCCGCAGCCGCGGTCGCGGGTTTTGCGTTCATCATCACGCCTCCGATGATCGACGCGTTCCAGGGAGTCGAGGTGCAACCGGCACCCCTGGCCGAGGTCGCACCTTCCGGCCCACCGGACGTGGTGCTGACAGCGGCGCCCGAAGGTGTGATCCTGCGCGACCCGCGGATCGACGAGTACCTGCTCGCCCATCAGCGTTTCTCTCCTTCGGTGTACAGCAGCGCCCAGCACGCGCGCGCGGCAGCATTCTCGGGTAAATGAAAGCGATGCGGCAGACATTGACGGCATGGCTCAAGTTCGCCGTTGCCCTCTCGGTATTGGTAAGCCTCACTTCGCGCGCGGACAATGCGGGGGGCACGCCCGAGGCGCAAGCCTGGCTAACGAAGATCCAGACGGCGGCGCAGCGACTGAATTACTCCGGAACCTTCGTCTACCAGCAGGGCAGTCAGATGCGCACCTCGCGCATCACGCACCTTCTCGAGGGCGGAACCGAGATCGAGAAGCTCGAGATTCTGGACGGTAATCCGCGCGAATACATCCGAAAGAATGACGAGGTGATCTGCTATGTCCCGGAAACGCGTACCTTGCAGGTGGAAAAGCGCGTCAGCCGCGACGCATTTCCGGCGATTCTCGGCGCGTCGCCGGCTGAACTGGCGCAGCATTACCATATCCGCAAGGCGGAAACCGGACGCATAGCCGGACACGACTGCCAAGCCATCATCCTTGAACCCAAGGACAAGCTTCGCTATGGATACAAGCTGTGGGCGGAGAAGTCTTCCGGGCTGCTGCTGCGGGCCCAGACGCTCAACGATAGAGCGGAGGTCGTAGAGCAGATTGCGTTCACCCAGGTCGCGATCGGGAACGTGGATCGCAGCCGAGTCAATCCAAGCTACGTGAACACTGCCGGCTGGCGCGTCGAGCATGCGGTGACGACGCCGGCGAATCTGCACGGCTGGACGGTCGGCGGACTGCCGCCAGGCTTTCGCAAGGTGCGCGAACTCAAGCGCGTGGTCAGCGACGGGCCGGCCGACGGGGCAACCAATGTGCCGCAGACCGCCGGGCGTGAAATAGGACAGATGATTTTCTCGGACGGCCTTGCCGCCATTTCCGTGTTCATCGAGCCCGGCTCCTACAGCCGGACTGAAGGCACCCTGCAGCAGGGGGCGCTGAATATCCTGGGCAAGCGCTATGGCGATTACTGGCTCACCATCGTCGGGGAGGTGCCGTCCGCTGCGATCCGGCAAGTGGCGAATTCAATCGAGTATCAACCAAAATAAGAAGAGGATCCGATGAAAGCAATCCAGCTCTTGCGCAATGCCTTTTTCGCTGTGCTGTTCGGCTCAGCCGTTGCGCTTCTGGCTCCCGCAGGCGGGGGCGTGATCGCTTCAGCCCATGCGCAGCAGGGGCAGATACTTCCGGATTTCGCGGACTTGGCGGAGCGTACTGGCCCGGCGGTCGTCAATATCCGCACGACACAGCGCATG
>DATLGF010000405.1:0-2784 GCA_035540575.1 Noviherbaspirillum sp. | reverse complement strand
GGATGGAAACATCGAACACCGCCGTCGCGCAGTGACGACATCCCCACCCTGGCCCTCCCCTGCAAGGGGAAGGGAGCTTATCCGAAGCGTTTCTCGAAGTCCTTCATGTAATCGACGAGCGCCTGTACGCCCTCGACCGGCATCGCGTTGTAGATCGATGCCCGCATGCCGCCTACGGACTTGTGACCCTTCAGCTGGACCAGACCGCGCTCCTTCGCACCGGCGAGGAACGCATCATTCAGCGACTCGTCGCGCAGGAAGAACGGCACGTTCATGCGCGAGCGGCAATCGGCCGCAATGACATTCGAGTAAAACCCGGTGGAATCGAGATAGCCATACAGCAGCGCGGCCTTGGCGATATTGCGCCGCTCGATTGCGGCCACGCCGCCCTGGCGCTTCAACCACTGGAACACCAGTCCGGCGATATAAATGCCGTAGGTTGGCGGCGTGTTGTACATCGAGTGATTGTCAGCGACGACCTTCCAGTCGAATGCCGACGGGCAGATTCCAAGAGCATGGCCGAGCAGGTCTTCACGCACGATCACCAGCGTCACGCCAGCCGGTCCGATGTTCTTCTGGGCGCCGCCATAGATGACGCCGTACTTCGATACGTCGACCTCACGCGACAGGATGTGCGAGGACATGTCCGCCACCAGCGGAACCCCGCCTGTATCGGGCGCATAGTTGAATTCGACGCCGTCAATGGTCTCGTTCGTGCAGATATGCACATAGGCCGCGTCGCCGGTGAGCTGCCATTCCTCGCGCGCGGGAATGGCCGAGAACTTTACGGCCTCGGAACTGGCGGCAACGTTGACGTTCGCGTACTTGCGCGCTTCCTTGATCGACTTGCCGGACCAGGAGCCGGTGTGGATGAAATCGATGGTTGCCGGCTGCGGTTTGCGGCCGACCAGGTTCAGCGGAACGATCGCGTTCTCGCCAATCCCGCCGCCCTGCAGAAACAGGATGCGGTAGTTGGCAGGCACGTTCAGCAGTTCGCGCAGGTCGCGTTCGGCCGCTTCGATGATGGACATGAATTCGCGGCCGCGATGGCTCATTTCCATCACCGACATGCCGCTGCCGTGCCAGTCCAGCATTTCATCGGCGGCCTGGCGCAGCACCTCTTCCGGCAATGCTGCCGGACCCGCCGAGAAATTGTAGACGCGCGTCATGCTTCCTCCGCGCCGCCCGATTCCTCGCCGCCCTCGGCCGCCGCAATCTCCTCATCGGCATCGGCCTCCACCACCCGCTGCAGCCCGCGCAGCTTGGTGCCGTCCTCGACGGCGATCAGGGTCACGCCCTGGGTCGCGCGGCCCATCTGGCGGATCTCGGAGACGCGGGTGCGGATCAGCACGCCGCCGGTGGTAATCAGCATGATTTCATGGTGCGGCTCGACCAGCGTGGCGGCGACCACCTTACCGTTGCGCTCGGAGGTCTGGATCGCGATCATGCCCTTGGTGCCGCGCCCGTGGCGCGTGTATTCGGTGATCGGCGTGCGCTTGCCGTAGCCGTTCGCGGTCGCCGTCAACACCGACTGGTGCTCGTTCTCGGCCACCAGCAGCGCGATCACCTGCTGGCCTTCCTCCAGGTTCATGCCGCGCACGCCGCGCGCGGTGCGGCCCATCGGACGCACGTCGTTCTCGTCGAAGCGCACCGCCTTGCCGCCGTCGGAGAACAGCATCACGTCATGCTCGCCGTCGGTCAGTGCCGCGCCGATCAGGTAGTCGCCCTCGTCGAGGTCGACCGCGATGATGCCGGCCTTGCGCGGATTGGAGAATTCGGTCAGCGGGGTCTTCTTGACCGTGCCAAGCGACGTCGCCATGAACACGTAATGGTCTTCAGGGAAGGTGCGATTCTCGCCCGACAGCGGCAGCACGACGGTAATCTTTTCGCCATCCTGCAGCGGGAACATGTTGACGATCGGCTTGCCGCGCGAATTGCGCGAACCCTGCGGCACTTCCCACACTTTCAGCCAGTAGAGGCGGCCGCGGTTGGAAAAGCACAGGATGTAGTCATGGGTGTTGGCGATGAAGAGCTGGTCGATCCAGTCGTCTTCCTTGGTTGCCGTGGCCTGCTTGCCGCGTCCGCCGCGCTTTTGCGAGCGGTACTCTGACAAGGGCTGGCTCTTGATATAGCCGGCATGCGACAGCGTCACCACCATGTCCGTGGGCGTGATCAGATCCTCGGTCGCGAGCTCCTGCGCGTTATGCTCGATTTCGCTGCGACGCGCCCCGATCTTGGTCTGGCCGAACTCCTGCTTCAGAGCGGTGAGTTCCTCGCCGATGATGACGGACACCCGCTGGGGTTTGGCCAGGATGTCGAGCAGGTCCTCGATCTCGGCCATGACGTCGCGGTATTCGGCGACGATCTTGTCCTGCTCGAGGCCGGTCAGGCGCTGCAGCCGCATCTGCAGGATTTCCTGCGCCTGCGTATCCGACAGGCGGTACAAGCCGTCTGCCTGCATGCCGTACTCGCGGTCCAGCCCATCCGGCCGGTAGTCGTCCGCACTGACGCGCGAGCCGTCCTCGCGGGCCCGCGTGAGCATCTCGCGCACCAGGCTGGAGTCCCAGCTGCGGTGCATCAGCTCCGTCTTGGCCACGGGAGGCGTGGGCGACTCCCGAATGATGCGGATGAACTCGTCGATGTTCGCCAGTGCCACCGCCAGGCCTTCCAGCACATGCCCGCGTTCGCGCGCCTTGCGCAGGTTGAACACGGTACGCCGGGTGACGACCTCGCGCCGGTGCTGCAGGAAGACCTCGATCAGCTCCTTGAGGTTGCACAGCTTCG
>DATLGF010000404.1:0-12141 GCA_035540575.1 Noviherbaspirillum sp. | reverse complement strand
ACCTCGCAACCATCGTCGTGCTGGTGCTGATCTCGCGCAATCCGACCTGGATCAAGCTCAACATGCCGGCCTCGCTCGGCAAGCCGTTCCGGCCGCATTGATGACGAAGCCGCTCACCGCCTCTGACGCGCGGGAATTTGTCTGGCAATATGCTCGCTATTCGCGGCGCCATATATCAGACGGATTCCCGCCGTGGTAATAGTTTTCGGTCTTGCATCGCAAGGCTGGCAATGCGCTTTTGGAAGTCCGAAGATCGAGGGGTCGTGACCAGCGGTCCCGCGGAACTGGAGCGGGGTGCCTGAACCCGTCGCAGGCGCTCCGGCAGTGCGCCGTTTCCCACTCGGCGTGCTGGTCGATATCAGTGGGTTTACGTGTAGAGGAAAAACATGTCTAAAAGCTTCATGCGCGGCGCCCTGACCGCCATGGCCGTGCTGCCGGCACTGGCGCTCACCCCCGTTACCGCCGCTGCTCAGCAGCAGCAGCCGCTGAACGTCGGCTTCGTCTACGTCAGCCCGATCGGCGAAGCCGGCTGGACCTGGCAGCACGATCTTGCCCGCAAGGAGATGGAAAAGAACCTCGGCAACAAGGTCGTCACCAAGTACGTGGAAAGCGTGCCCGAGGGCGCGGACTCCGAACGCGTGATCCGCGACCTCGCGCAGCAGGGCAACAAGCTGATCTTCACGACCTCGTTCGGCTACATGAATCCCACGCTGAAAGTCGCACGCCAGTTCCCGGACGTGAAGTTCGTCCACCTGACCGGCTACAAGACCGACAAGAACGTCGGCGTGGCCAATGCCCGCTTCTACGAAGGCCGCTACCTGGCTGGCGTGCTGGCCGGCAAGATGACCAAGTCGAACATCGCCGGCTACGTCGGCGCGTTCCCGATTCCCGAAGTGCTGCAGGGCATCAACGCCTTCACCCGCGGCATGCGCAGCGTGAATCCGAACGCCGAAGTGCGCGTGATCTGGGTCAACAGCTGGTATGACCCGGGCAAGGAGCGCGACGCCGCCGTCACCCTGCTGGGCCAGGGTGCCGATGTCGTGACCCACCACACCGACTCGCACGCGGTGGTGCAGGCGGCGGAAGAGCGCGGCCGCTACGCGATCGGCTACCACTCCGACATGAGCAAGTTCGGTCCGAAGGCGCAGCTCGCCGCGGTGACCCACCACTGGGGCCACTACTACACGAAGACCGCCGAGGAAGTCATCAACGGGACCTGGAAGCCGACCACCGTCTGGGGCGGCATCAAGGACGGCTTCGTGAAGCTGGAAGCGATCAACCAGGCCGTGCCGGCCGACGTGAAGCAGCTGGTGGCGAACGTCGAGAAAGACATCGTGTCCGGCAAGCTCAGCCCGTTCGACGGTCCGGTGGTCGACAACACCGGCAAGGTCCGCCACCAGAAGGGACCGATGTCCGATGAAGCGCTGAACAAGATGGATTTCTATGTCCAGGGCGTCGCCGGCAAGCTGCCGGGCAAATAATCACGCAGCCATTTCGCACCAGGAAAGGGCCCGCAGAAGCGGGCCTTTTTTCTGGCCTGCCGGTTTTTCGAACCGACTGCCAGATGGCAATGCCGCTCGCATGGCCGTTGCAGCGCAAGCAGCACGGACGCTGCGGAACTTGGACGGCATTTGCGAATCCGCAGGCCAAAGCACGGCTGCCATGGACATTCTCGTCAACATCGATGTTCCCGACCTGGAGCAGGGCATTGCCTTCTACACCGAGGCCCTGCCGCTGCACCTCGTCCGCCGCCTGTTCGACGGCAGCGTGGCGGAGCTGTCGGGCGCGCCCTGCCGCCTTTACCTGCTGGCCAAGGAAGCCGGGAGCCCGGCGGCCTCAACCACCACGATCACGCGCGGATATGGCCGCCATTGGACGCCGGTCCATCTCGACTTCGTCGTCGACGACATCGAGGCCGCGCTGCGACGCGCACAAGATGCCGGCGCGCGCCAGGAAACGCCGCTGCAGCAGCTGGACTGGGGCCAGCTCGTGACTCTTTCGGATCCGTTCGGCAACGGCTTTTGCCTGCTGCGCTTCCATGGGGACGGCTATCCTGCGGCTTCCTGAGCAGATGCCCGAATACTGTATATAATCACAGTCATGGCGCTTGGCGATGGCGCCGAGGAGGTCATCATGTTCAAGACAGGAAGCTGGGTCGGCGCCGGACGCTGGCCGAACCAGGACGCCCATCCCGATATGTGGCACAAGCCGCTGCGCGGCCAGGTGCTGGATTTTTGCGACGTGCGCGCCTGGGCGAACTCGATCTATTTTCCTGAAGACAATCCGCATGCCGGCGAGGTGATGGGGGTGGCCTTGCGCTTGCGCGAGCAAGGCCTGCTGGAGGGGCTCACGCCAGTCTGGTGGGATCACGGCACGCACCGGCGCATGACATGGGAGCGCAGCGCAGCGCTGCGCAGCGCCGAGGACGATCTGGTGCTGTGGCGCGCGGCGCGGGAGCAGCGCCGCGACGAGATCGAACACCCGCGCCGGCGCCGACGGCGCAGCCTGCACGAGTTCCTGCCGCCGTCGCAGCGCACGCTCGCGCTGGTGCAGCGCCACTGAGGGCAGTTCAGAATCCGGTGATCTGCCGCAGGCGCCGGCCGAACGGATAGGCGAAGTTCCACATGCGTCCGATCGAGCCGGACTGCAGCCAGATCTGGCGCTGGAATTGCGGGAAGGCGGCAGCGTCGAAGCAGGTACGGGGGATGTCGTCCAGCGGCCCGTGCCGCTCGAACGATTGGCGCGCGACCGTGTACTGGTAGCGATAGCCCAGCCTGTGCGCCAGCGCGCGCCACTCAGGGGTGGAGCGCCCCCAGGGCCACGCCAGGTGGTCGAAGTGACGCTCCGGCAGGCCAAGTTCGCCGGCCAGAATCCGGCGCGGCATGGCCAGGTCCTCGGTCAGTTCCTCCATCGTGCATTCCTCGAAACGCCGATGCGTGTGGGTGTGCGAATGGAAGTCGATCACGCCGCAGGACTGCAATGCGCGGACCTGGTCCCAGGTGAGAAAGGCGGCGTCGTCCACCTGGGCTTCGCGCGGACGCTTCCAGCTGCGCGCGCCGGGGATGAATTGCGTGGACAGGAAGCAGATCGCCGAATAACGGAACTCCTGCAGGATGGGGAATGCGGCCGAGGCGAGGCTTTCGTAGCCGTCATCGAAGGTGATCACGAACGCGCGCTTGGGCAGCGCTTTCCCGGAACGGAGCAGATGCGTGAGTTGCGCGCCATCCAGCGCCCGCCAGCCGTTCTCCTTCAGCCACTGCAGGTGGCGCCGGAAATCATCCGGGGCGGTCGCGGTCGACAGGCCGGACCGGTCGATGCGGTGGTACAGCAGAATCGGAAGCGAATGTGCCATCGGCATGGATCTCCCAACAGTGCGACGGCGCACGCCGCACACGCCCGCAACGCGCGGGCAGACCGGTCTTCACCGGAACCAGGGTTCACTACAACGTCCGACATGGCCATGCGAACTCGGTTCTACTATCGGTTATCCTGCCGCCCGTTAAATTGTGTCCAGTCAACCAAGCGTTTGAGCCTGATCCGGTACGCGTCCGGCTGTTGCGCCGCGCTGATCGAGTCCCTCGCGTACCGCGTCAATCGTTGCGCGGCACAGCGCCTGCAGCTCCGCGATCCCTGCCTCGTCTTCCGAGTGCGTCTTCGCCTTTGCTTCCAGTGCCTGCGCGCGCGCGCACAGCACGACTGCGCCGATGTTGGCCGCCATCCCGCGAATCGCGTGGATGGCCGCAAGCAGGCGCGCCCGGTCCCGGCTCCTGCCAGCCGCCTCCAGTTCCGCCAGGGCGTCGGCCAGGCTGGTCACCAGCAGGCCAAGCATCTGGTGATACATCGCGACATCGCCGGCGAGCCGCTCCAATGCGTCGTCGACATCAAATCCGGAAATTCGGATCGGTTCCTCGTTCAGCATCACGTCGGTGAGGGGCGCGGCCAGCGTGCCGGGCGCCATCCAGCGCGCCAGCGTCGCATAGAAGCGGTCAGGGTCGATCGGCTTGGCGATGTGGTCCTGCATGCCGCATGCAAAGCATTCCGCCTGTTCCTCGACGGTCGCGTGGGCGGTCATCGCGATGACCGGCAGCGCCGCGAAGGCCGCGTCGGCGCGCAGGCGGCGTACCGCCGCCAGCCCGCCCAGTTCCGGCATCTGCAGATCCATCAGCACGAGATCGTAGGCGTTGGGGCCGGCGGCAAACAGCAGATCCAGCGCCAGCCTGCCGTTGCCCGCGATGTCCACCTCGGCGCCGGTGGCGAGCAGCATCTCGCGCGCGATCTGTTGATTGATCTCGTTGTCCTCGACCAGCAGCACGCGCCGGCCGTCGAAGCGCGGCAGCGCACGCGCCGTCGCACGCACCGGCCTGCGGTTCTGCCCCGCAAGCAGGTCGATCAGCGTGTCGTGCAGCAGGGAGCGGTCGACCGGCTTGCACAGCAGTGCGACCGAAGTCGGTTCGCCGGCCGGCGGCGCGAGGTCGGTTCCGAACGGCGCGACCAGGATCAGCTTGGCGCGCGCGGCCTCGCAGGCGCGGGCAAGCGCATCCACACCTTCGACGTGGTATTCGGCCAGCACGAGGTCGTAAGCGCCCGCACCTTCGCGCAGGTGCAGCTGGCCTATCGCAGCGTGGGGATCGGCGAGCGCGTCGGAATGCATGCCGAAGGATTGCACCAGTTGGGCGAGCGTGGCGCGCGCGGCGTCATCGCGGTCGACGATGAGCACGTGCCAGCCGTGCAGCCGCTGCGGCAGTTCGGGCAGGCTCGCGCCCTCGGTGGCGAGCGCGAAGGCAACCGTGAAGCTGAACGTCGAGCCCTTTCCCGGCACGCTTTCAACCGTCATGCGTCCGCCCATCAGTTCCACCAGGCGCCGGCTGATCGTAAGCCCCAGCCCGGTTCCGCCGTATTTGCGCGTTGTCGATTCGTCGGCCTGGCGGAAAGGCTCGAACAGGCGCGCGCACTGCCGCGAGGTCATGCCAATACCGCTGTCGACAACGGAAAACTGCAGCCTTGCGCGGCCTCCATCGCGTTCAACGCAGTGGCAACGCACTGTCACATGGCCGCGCTCGGTGAACTTGATCGCATTGCCGACGAGGTTGATCAGCACCTGGCCCAGCCGAAGCGGGTCGCCGCGCAGGCGCACCGGCACGTCGGCCGCGATGTCGAACGAATAGGCCAGCCTCCTGTCGGCCGCGCCCTGGGCGGTGACCAGGCTGACATTGCCGAGCACATCGTGCAGCGAAAACTCGGTCTGCTCCAGCGTCAGCCGTCCCGCTTCGATCTTCGACAGGTCGAGGATATCGTCGATCAGGCGCAGCAGCGAGGCGCCGGCGCGATGAATTTTTTCGACATAGTCGCGCTGCCTGCCGTTCAGCTCGGTTTGTAGCGCCAGGTGGGCCATGCCGATCACCGCGTTCATTGGTGTGCGGATCTCGTGGCTCATGTTGGCGAGGAACGCGGACTTCATGCGCGAGGCGTCCTCCGCCACCTCCTTGGCCGCCTGCAGCGCGCGCCGGTTCTCGATCAGATCCTGGTTCGCGCGCGACAGCTCGGCGGTGCGCTCGTTCACCCGTTGCTCCAGCTCGCGTTCGGTACGTTGCAGGCTCTGCACCAGCTGCTGCTGGGCGATTTCCTTCTCGCGGCGGATCTGGTTGAAGCGGTCGGCCAGCGCGAGCGAGAACAACAGCATCTCCACGGCCGAACCGATCTGGATGCCGTAGGTCGTCACGAACACCGGGATCTCATCGACGCCGAAACTGCGCACCGCTGTCATCAGCGCGGCGACCACGAGGAAGCCGAAGGCGGCGAGGAAGATGGCGGCACTGCGCTGTCCCCGCACCAGGCAGGCGATGGCGACGATCAGCGCCAGAAGCATGTTCCCGGCGTCGATCACGATCCCGATTGGCAGCATCACGTCGTGCGCGACGATGAAGGCGACGACCTGCACGACGTTGAGCCCGATGAAGGCGCGCATGACCTTGTCCAGCAGCGGGACGGTGACGCGTGTGGCCAGCAGCTTGCGCTGGAACAGCAGCATCGCCGCGCCGTTCAGCGCGAACGAAACCATCGACGAGTAGATTTTCCAGTTCTCGGCGTCCTGCCAGAAGAACTGCAGGCCGATTCCGCTGTAGGCCAGCACTGCGAGAATGCTGCTGGCGGCGAACATCACATAGTAGAAATAGATCCTGTCGCGCAGCGCGATGAACAGCAGCAGGTTGAACAGCCCCAGCGCCAGCACGGTGCCGAAGTACACAGCCTGTCCCATGTATTCGTGCAGGCTCTTGCGTGCGAAGGCCTGCGGCTCCCAGAGACGCCCGGGAATGTCGATGCCGGTGTTGGACTGGATGCGCAGATAGAGCGTGGTCGTGCTATGCGGCCAGAACGTGATCGGGAACACGTAGTTGCGGTGCTCGGTGGGCCGCTCGGCGACCGGCCGCAGCGAGCCGGTGGCAATGCGGCGATAACCGTCGATTCCCGGTTCAAAAAGGTCGACGTAGTGCAGATGCGCATAGGCAATTTCGAGCCTGCGCTCCAGGACCTGCGGCGTGCTGTTGATGACGTTGATGCGCAGCCAGATCGCCGACAGGTTCATGCCGAAATGCAAGGAGTCGGGACGCCGCGGCGGCGAGCTGAAGCGGGCGGCCAGCGGCGCCTCGATCACTTCTTCGACACTCCATGCGTGCTGGGGGTCTTCCAGAACTTCCCAGTACGGTGTCAGGTTCAGTACCGGCTCGCGCAGCGTGCTTTCGTCCAGGACGAGCGTCAGCGCCAGCGCTGCCTGGCCATGCAGAAGGAGGGCGAGCGCCAGCGCCAGCGCGCGAAGCAGGCGGATGGACAGGGCGGGAAAGGTCATCGGACGGGGGTGAAAGGCGGTGCGCGCGGCTGCGCGCTTCGGCCGAATCTACCACGGCTTGATTTTCGTCAAGTTGCGCAAACGATACGTCTCCCGGCTCAAGTTCGACCGTGCGGGCGCCGTAAACCGTGATAACGGCAGCGAACGCGGCAGGTGATGACCGAATTCGGCAGCGCGTCATGTGCGTTCGCACATGGGAGGATGGGCATGAGCATCAGCGTGACCTGCGTCAGTACGCATCGGGTGCTGCTCTCGACGGCGTTCTATCTGGCGCGCAGGCCGGTCGTGGACCGCTCGCTCGATCTGGCGGCATGGGAGCTGCTGTTCTTTGACGCCGGCGTCGACCCGGCGGGCACGGATGAACCGTTGGCCGCCGCGCCCTCGGTGATCGCGGACGTGTGCGAATACGGGCTCGGACGCGTGCTTGGCGACGCGCAAGGGGTGCTGTACGTGGACGGCGCGGCGCTGTCCGGCGACATGTTCGGTTTTCTCCCGCCCGACCGCCTGGTGTTCGTGCTCGACGCCGCACAGGCGGCGGCGCCCGGGATCGCGCAGCGGATCCTCGAATTGCGCGGGCGCGGCTTTCGATTCGCACTCGCGGTGCGCGACGCCGACGTACGGGCGGAGGCGCAGCTGTCGCTGTTCGACGGGGTGCGCATCGACGTCAGCGGCATGGACCGGGCCCGCCTCGCGCCCTTGTGCCGGACGTATGCAGCGGCGGGAAAGCGCCTGCTGGCCGAATGTGTGAACTCCCGGCAGGCGCACGCGCTATGCGTCGAGCTTGGCGTCGATTACTTCCAGGGGACCTTCTTCGCCGCGCCGCAGGCCGGCCCGCACCAGCCTCTGGCGCCGATGGCGGCGGCGATCGCGCAGCTGATGTCGCTGATCGCTTCCGACGCGGACAGCGCCGAGATCGAACACCGTCTGAAGAGCGACGTCGCGCTTGGCCTGTGCGTGCTGCGCATGGCCAATGCACCGGCCTTCGGCCACCATCGCATCGAGTCGCTGCGGCAGGCCCTGATGGTGGTGGGGCGCGATCAGCTGCAGCGCTGGCTGCAGCTGATGCTGTATGCGGACGCCGCCCGTCGTCAAGCGCAGGCGCTGCCGCTTCTTGCAATGGCCGCCGGACGGGCCCGACTGATGGAGCTGGTGGCGCAGAAGCTCAAGCCGGGCAATCGCGGCATCGCCGACTCGGCTTTCACCGTCGGACTGATGTCGCTGATGGACGCGCTGTTCTCGCGGCCGCTGCCGGCGCTGCTGGACGAGATGCCGGTTTCCGAAGACGTCGCGACCGCACTGATCGCGCGCGCAGGCTACCTCGGCCAGCTGCTGGCGCTGGCCACGGCCACCGAATGGTCAGGCGGCATGCCGGTGCGCCTGCCGTCGCTGCTGGCGGAACTGAAGCTCGACTCCCACACCCTTTACGGCCTGCAGCTGGCCGCCTTCGAATGGAGCGACGAGGTGGTGCGCCATGCGCGCAGCTTGCCTGCGACGCCCTGATAACCGCTCCGCACAGTGTCCCCTCCGCCTGCATGCATGCGTTGCACCGGACCCTGATGTCCGTTTGACCGGCGTCCGCACCGCTGCATTTTCTTGCACGGCTAGCGAACGCCCGTGCTATTATTCCGACATCCTTCAATTCTGCAATGCAGAACTTCCATGTGGAAATACTGCGTTCTTTCGATCGTTTTCCGGCTCGCAATCTCCCATTTTCATGAGCCGGGTTAGATGCAGTTTTGCACCGCAAAACTGAATTCCGTTTTCGTTGACAGGCCGGCGAACAGCCGGTAAGTTTGAGTAAAACAGAAACGCACCAAACCGTTTTTTCTAAAAAGGTGGGAGTGCGGCAGTCCCGGCCTCGCTGCCGGGGCGCACAGAAAAACCGATTGGAGGACGACTTGGAACTTGTTCTGCAGCAGATCCTGAACGGCCTGACCCTGGGCGGCGTGTACAGCCTGGTGGCCCTCGGCCTGACCCTGGTGTACGGCATCCTGCACGTGCCGAATTTCGCTCACGGCGCGTTCTACATGGCAGGGGCGTACGTCGCGTTCTACCTGATGAGCGCCTACGGAGCCAACTACTGGCTGGCGATGGGCGGCGCCGCGATCGCGGTGGCGGGCATCGCCGTGGTCTCCGACCGACTGGTGTTCCATCCGCTGCGAAATGCACCCGGTCTGCACCACATGATTGCCGCGATCGGGATACTGCTTTTTCTGGAATCCGGCGCCCAGGCAATCTGGGGAGCGGATTTCCACCGGATGCAGACGCCCTTCACGGGGATCATGAACGTGTTCGGGGCGGTGCTGCCGGTGCAGCGCCTGTTGATCATCATCGCCGCCTTCGCGCTGGTGCTGGTCCTGCACCTGTTCCTGACGCGCACCGTGACCGGTTCAACCATCATCGCGATGGCGCAGAACCGTGACGGCGCGGCGCTGGTCGGGATCGATCCGAACCGGGTGGCGATGCTGACCTTCGCGATTTCCGGCGTGCTGGCCGCCGTGGCCGCGGTGCTGTACGCGCCGATCAACCTCGTCTATCCGGCGATGGGCCACCTGG
Organism: Noviherbaspirillum sp.; assembly: GCA_035540575.1. Classification (GTDB taxonomy): domain Bacteria; phylum Pseudomonadota; class Gammaproteobacteria; order Burkholderiales; family Burkholderiaceae_D; genus Noviherbaspirillum. The sequence continues at coordinate 2,741 of DATLGF010000404.1, read as the reverse complement.
TCATCACCAAGGCCTTCGTGATCATCGTGCTCGGGGGCATGGGCAGCGTGCCGGGCGCGATCGTCGGCGGCCTGATCATCGGATTTGCCGAAGCCTTCGGCGCGTTCTATATCTCGACCGACTACAAGGACATCATCGCCTTCGTGCTGCTGGTGGCGATCCTCTCGGTCCGTCCCGAGGGCCTGTTCTCGAAGGGGGCACACTGATGAAGATCTTCGACGGAAAGACCGGCTGGCTGCTGCTGCTCGCCGCCGGCGCGCTGTTCCCTTTCTTCGCCGGCAACGACTACCACCTGACCGTGATGTCGATGGCGTTCATCTATGCGATCGCAACCGTCGGCCTGAACCTGATCACCGGCTATACCGGCCAGTTCAATCTCGCGCATGCCGGCTTCATGGCGATTGGCGCCTACACGGTCGGCATCCTCACGGTCGACTACAACGTGTCGTTCTGGCTCGCGTTCGCGCTCTCCGGCGTGGTGGCCGCGATCATCGGTTTCTTCGTCGGGCTGGTGTCGCTGCGGCTGAAGGGCCATTTCTTCTCGATCTTCACGCTGTGCGTCGGCTACATCATGTTCCTGCTGATCGAGAAGTGGGAGAGCCTCACGCACGGAACCGTCGGCATCATCGGCATTCCCGCTCCCGAGCCGCTGTTCGGCATCGACTTCGAATCGCCGCGCGCCCAGTACTACCTGGTGCTGTTCTTCCTCGCGCTGTCGGTCTGGATCATGCACCGCATCGTCAACTCGCTGCTCGGCCGCACCTTCATGGCGATCCGCAACGGCGACGCGCTGGCCGAATCGCTCGGCATCAACCTGATGCGCAACAAGGTGCTGGCCTTCGTGCTCTCGGTGTTCTACGCGGGCATGGCCGGCGGCCTGTATGCGGGCTATGTGCGCTTCCTCGGCCCGGGACTGGCCGGCGTGGAGCACACCTTCGACATGACGATGTACATGCTGATCGGCGGCATCGGCACGATGTTCGGCCCGCTGTTCGGCTCGATCTCGATGCCGTGGCTGACGCAGTACCTGCAGTTCCTGCAGGACTACCGCTTCGTCGTGTTCGGCCCGCTGCTGGTGGCGCTGGTGATCTTCCTGCCCAACGGCATCGTCGGCACCTGGCTGCAATGGCGCGCCCGCCTCGCATTCAGGAAGGCAGCGGCCCAGAAGACGCCGGCCGCCGCGCCGCTCGCGACTCCGTCCAAGGGAGGTTCCCATGCTTGAGGTCACCGATCTCTCGAAGCGCTTCGGCGGCCTGGCCGCAGTGAGCAATGTGACGACCACGATCGAGAAGGGCAAGATCAACGCGATCATCGGCCCCAACGGCGCCGGCAAGACGACCCTCTTCAACCTGATCTCCGGCGTGCACAAGCCGACTTCGGGGCGCATCGTGTTCAACGGCAAGGACGTTACCGGCCTGCGCGCCGACCAGGTCGCCAGGCTCGGCATGTCGCGCACCTTCCAGACCACCAACCTGTTCGAGCGCGCCACCGTGCTCGACAACCTGATCGTCGGCCACCGGCTGCGCACCGAATCCGGCCTGCTCGACGTGGTCTTCGGGACGAAGCGGCTGAAGGACGAGGAGCGCCGCTGCCGCGAGAAGGCGCGCGAGGCGCTGGATTTCGTCGGCCTCTCGCATATTGCCAACCGCGTCGCCGCCGACATCTCGCAGGAGGAGCGCAAGCGCGTCGCGTTCGCGCTGGCGCTGTCGACCGATCCGCAGCTGGTGCTGCTGGACGAGCCGGCCGGCGGCGTGAATCCGGAGGAAACGATCGGGCTGGCCGAGCTGATCCGCAAGATGGTGAGAAACGGGCTGACCGTGTGCCTGATCGAGCACAAGATGAGCATGATCATGAACCTCGCGGACAAGATCCTGGTGCTCAACTACGGCGAAAGGATCGCGGAGGGCACGCCCGCCGAGATCCGCTCCAACCCGCTCGTCATCGAAGCCTATCTCGGGAGTGAACATGCTGCAGCTTGAGAACGTCTCGGTGAATTACGGCAGTTTCCGCGCGCTCGACAACGTCAGCATCCATGCGAAGGAAGGCGAGCTGGTGGTGCTGCTGGGCGCAAACGGCGCCGGCAAGAGCTCGATCTTCCTGACCGTCTCCGGCTTGAACCGCGCGGCTACCGGCAGCATCAAGTTCAAGGGCCGCGAGCTGGTGGGCATGAAGCCTTCGCAGATCGTGCATGACGGCGTCGTGCACTGCCCGGAAGGGCGCAAGCTGTTTCCCGGCATGTCGGTGCTGAAGAACCTGATGCTCGGCGCCTATGTGCATCGCTCTGACAAGAAGGGCAACGAGCGCCGGCTCGAGGAAGTGTTCGAGCTGTTCCCTATCCTCGCCGAGCGGCGTGACCAGGCGGCCGGCTCGCTGTCCGGCGGTCAGCAGCAGATGGTGGCGATCGGCCGCGCGCTGATGGGCCGGCCGAAGGCGCTGCTGCTCGACGAACCGTCGCTGGGACTGGCCCCGCTGGTGGTGAAACAGATGTTCGAGGTGATCGAGAAGATCAACAAGGCCGGCACCACCGTGCTGCTGGCCGAGCAGAACGCGTTCGCCGCGCTGAAGATCGCCTCGCGCGCCTACGTGATCGAGAACGGACACATCGTGCTGGAAGGCTCGCGCGACGAACTGCTGAACAACGAGCAGGTGCGCAAGGCCTACATCGGCGCATGACCGGTTCCCAACCCGGCAACGGGAAACATTTTCTGGAAACAAAGAACGGCAGGAGCATGTTGCAGTAG
>DATLGF010000403.1:0-12627 GCA_035540575.1 Noviherbaspirillum sp. | reverse complement strand
CGGCAGCGTGCAGATGCTGCTCGATACCGGCGCCACGCTGATTGCGCTGCCGGCTGCGGATGCGCGCAGGCTGGGCATCGACTACCGCAACGGCGCGATCCGGTATCTGAACACCGCCAATGGCGTGGTCCCCGCGTATCTGGTCAGGCTCGACCGCGTCAAGGTCGGCGACATCGAACTGCATGGCGTCGATGCGGTGGTGCAGGAACAGGGGCTGCCCATCATCCTGCTAGGCATGTCCTTCCTGAACCGGACGGAAATGCGCCGCGAAGGCACGCAGATGGTGCTGACGCGGCGCTTCTGAATTGACGCCGAGCGGCGAGCAAATGCGGTTCATTCAATCATCGTCGTCCCGGCGAAAGCCGGGACCCAGGGACGTCAGGCCGAGTCGAAGACGCTGGGCCCCGGCTTTCGCCCGGGCGACCATGGGTTAGGGATGCATCAACTGAACCACATTTCGAGCCGCGATCCTTTTTTCGAGCAGCGGCCCCTTTTTACTCGTCGTCGCCGTGCAGACGACGCTTGCGCACCGACTCCGCGAGGACTTCCAGCACCTTCACGCTTTCTTCCCATCCGATGCAGCCGTCGGTGATCGACTGGCCATAGGTCAGCTCGCGTCCCGGCACCAGGTCCTGGCGGCCGGCCACCAGGTGCGATTCGACCATCACACCGACGATGCGGGTATCGCCGCCGGCGACCTGAGCGCCGATGTCCTTGCATACCGGCACCTGGTTTTCGGGCTTCTTCGAGCTGTTCGCATGCGAGGCGTCGATCATCAGGCGCGATGCCAGCCCGTTGGCCGCGATGTCCCTGCAGGCCGCGTCCACGCTGGCCGCGTCGTAGTTCGGCGTCTTGCCGCCGCGCAGGATGATATGGCAATCCTCGTTGCCGGCGGTGGCGACGATCGCCGAGTGGCCGCCCTTGGTCACCGACAGGAAGTGGTGCGGCTGGGACGCGGCCTTGATCGCGTCGACCGCGATCTTGATGTTGCCGTCGGTGCCGTTCTTGAAGCCGACCGGGCAGGACAGCCCGGAAGCCAGCTCGCGGTGCACCTGGGATTCGGTCGTGCGCGCGCCGATCGCGCCCCAGCTGATCAGGTCGGCCACATACTGCGGGCTGATCACGTCGAGGAATTCGGTGCCGGCCGGCAGGCCCAGCTCGTTGATGTTCAGCAGCAGTTCGCGCGCCATGCGCAGGCCGTCGTTGATGCGGAAGCTGTTGTCCATGTACGGATCGTTGATCAGCCCCTTCCAGCCGACGGTGGTGCGCGGTTTTTCGAAATACACGCGCATGATGATTTCCAGGTCCGCGGAAAAGCGGTCGCGCTGCTCGACCAGGCGGCGCGCATACTCCAGCGCGGCCTTCGGATCATGGATCGAGCAGGGACCGATCACCACCATCAGCCGGTCATCCTGTCCATGCAGGATGCGGTGCAGCGCCACGCGCGCGTTGGCCGCCACGTTGGCGGCCTTCTCGGATACCGAAAACTCGCGGATCAAGTGGGAGGGCGGGATCAGTTCCTTCATCTCCCGGATGCGTAAGTCGTCGGTGCGCGGCATGGTGGTCTCCGAATGAAAGTTGAATATCAAAGCTGCAAAAACGAAAAAACCGCCATTTCTGGCGGTTTTGTCAGGAATTTCGGTTTGCTGATCTGCTCGCGCGCTTACCGCTCTTCCACCGCCAAGGGGCTGGAATAGCTAAAAAAGAAGTAAAAATAGAAGCGCGCGAAGGACATGGAATCAAGACAGCCGGGGTGCATTGGCGCTAATAGTGCTACAAAGCCCGGAAATGCGCAAGCGCGGACTTTTCCGACGCCGAGGGCGTCCGGCACGTCAGCCCCGCGCATTGCATCACGATTCGACCCGCTCGGGCCGGGCCTGCGCGCGCGATGCGGCTTGAGCGCCGCTCACGTCCGATCCCGATTCAGGAACGGGCACCCGAGACGATCGCCCAAGCTCCCGCCTCGCCGCCGAATCCCGAATCCGCAACCGCTCCGACAGGCGCTTGCCCCATGCGGAGATCGCTTCACCCAGCCACCCGCCTTTCTGGCGACGCGTGAGCGCCTGCAATTCCAGTGCTGCCCGCGCTTCGCTGATACGCCGGTTCACGAGATCGTCGTATATCCGATCGGAGCGGCGTCGACGCCTGACCGCGTCCCCGGCATCCAGGAAGCCCTCCACGAAGTTGATCACTTTCTCCTTCCAGCCCTGGACCCGTGCTGAAGAGGCACTCGAATCAATCTGCGCCATCCGCTCTGTCATCCGGGCGGCAATGGTCTTGATCTCGGCGCGCACATGCTGCTTTTGTCCCTGGGGCGTGGCCTGCAGCGCGGCGAGCGCCGCTTCGGTTTCTGTTTCGCAGAGCAGTCCGAACTCCTGGAATCTGGCCAGGCTTGCCAGTCCCCGTCGCTGCTGGGCAGGGTCGGCAGACAACAGGTCCTGGCAGGCCTTGTGGCAGCTCTCCCAGGCGAGCCAGCGGTAGACAAAGTCCAGGCCGGTTCCCTTGATGTTCTGCAAGCCGATGATGCGATTGACGAAACCCGGCGGCGTGGCATCGCGGATCGTGGCGATGACGGCGTCGCCGCTCGCGTAGTAATCCTCCACCACGACGATGCGGCGCTCGAACCAGATCCCCATCTGCTCGCGCAAGGCGGCGTCCAGATCGGCGGCGGTTTCGCCTGCCCGCTGGCAGCGCGTTTCGAGCGCGCGGTACTCGCTCAAGGTACGCAGGTCGCGCGCATGGAAGTCGAGCAGTGCGCCGCCATTGCCGATGCCTTGCTGCGCAAGCGCCGCGCCCAATGCCTCGACATCCCCCGCGTGCTCGACAAGCTGTTCCGGCGCGCCTATGCCCTTCAGCATGACGGCGAGCCGATCCGACACATGCGCATCGGCATGGACGACCCGATACTCGCGCGCGATGCGCTCCAACGCGCGCACGGGCGTCTCCTCGGTCTCGTGCGCGCGCTTCAGGCTCAGGCCCTGCGCGTGGGCATGCCATGCCTCCTTGATGTAGCCGCGCAGGCCATCCAGGTTGGAACCGATCAGCACGTGGAAGTCGGCCCGGATGTCCTGGGTCAGCACGCCGGCAAAAACGCGCGAACGTGCGACCCGGTCGGCACGATTGTTGACGACGGTGCTGATGCAGACGCCCGGTTCCGCAAACGGATCCTGCCGGGCGAGGCCGAGGCGTTCCCAGTTGCCGAGGCAGCCATAGCGTTCATTGGCCGACATGCCGTTGGAAAACTCCAGGCGCCGCGAGCCGACCCGGGCCACCGGGAAGGTCTTCAGTACACCCAGGTCCGGCACCACCTTGTCGGCCATCGCCTTGAGCGAGAAGTCGTAGTCAATGCCAAGCTCCGTACCGAGTGCCGCGACCAGCGCGATGTTGTCCGGGTGCTCCTGATACGGAAAGCGCGCGAGGATGTCCGGCGCGATCAGGCCCGATTCCAGCCAGCCTACGCCCTTGAGTTCGGTGCCGAGCGCATCGGCGGCGCTTTGCAGAATCGGACGCATCTGTTCCTCAGCCGTCAGCACGACGCGCTTCTCGGGAATGAACTCGGTCATGACCTGCGGGATGTTGATGCCCGCCGGCCCTTGCAAGTCTTCGTGGTCCGGGAAGGTGTTGGTGATCGTCGAATAGTCGTCGCGCATCCAGGAGCGCTGCAGCAGGCGCACGAAGGCCGGCGTGAGCGCCATGCATTCCCAGAGAAACACCTCGCAACCCAGCCGATTGGCAAGGCGCACCACGTTGTACTGCTCCCAGATCGTGGCCTTGTCATAGGGACGGAACAGGAACATTTCGCGCAGCTCGCCCTGCGGCGGCGCGTACAGGAACATGGCCTCGCAGCCGGTCGTCTTGCTGACGACGCCATAGCCGAGCGCATTGAACAAGCCCGCCTTCAATCGCTCGGTGCCCGATTTTCCGCGCGTGCCCCAGCCGCCGATGACGAGCGGAAGCGCGCGTCGCGCGGCGCGCATGCGGAGATTCACCCAGACGTGGTGACCGAGGAAACCGGCCATCGCCACGCCGGTGAAGACTGCAAGATCGAACAGGCTGTTGTCATAGGCGGAGTAGAAATAATTCTCCAGCCGGTTGTGCATCTCGGGCAGGGGGAAGGCGGCGAAGGCCGGCAAACCCGGAAAGAAGCGCGTCACCGCAGGATCGGCGCGTGTCCCCGGATAGGGCTGGTAGCGCACCTCGAACCCGAGCTCGCCAATCATTTTCAGGTAACTGCCGGGATCGGCGGAGCTTCCTTCGTTCCAGTTGCGCGCGCGCGCATACTTCTCGAAGTCGCGCGTGAGCTTCATGCGCATTGCCAGGCGCTTGGTCAGCGAGGATGGTGCCGCGATCTCGGTCCGTCCTTCGGCCGTGTACAGGCGCAAGGGGCCGCTGGACGGACTTTCGTCGAGCAGGGAAATCAGCTCGTCCACCAGGGGCAGGTAGGGACGCCAGCCCGCTTCGCTGGACATGTGCAGGGGCTCGCCCGGCACCTTGGTCTGCGCCAGTTCCGCGAGGATGCCTGACGGTGCGCGCACCGTGCCGTGAAAGACCCGTCCCACCGTGTGCCGGAATGCCTGGCGCTTGTCCGGCGACGGATGCTTCCACTCATGCAGAAAGCGCCACATGCGAAAACCGAAGCGGTGCCCGCGCCATGCACGCCATGCGCCGCCGCGCCGCTCAAGATCTAATCCATGGTCGCGCTGGACCGTGCAGGCGAGCACACGCCCGAGGCTGTCGACGTCCTCGACCGGCACCGCCATGTCGGCCGCATTGCCCGGTTCGCACTCCCGGGTCAGCACCGCGATCTCGCGTGCCAGGGCCCGGCTTTCACTGCCCGCCTGGCAGACGATGCGCTCGCGCGCCTCGGCGGCCCAGCGCCGCACGGCAAGTACCGGACATTCGACGTGCAATTCCTCGACCAGCGGCAACAGCGTTTTCATCCAGAGCTGCTGCCTTGCGCCTTCCAGCGACAACGCGCCCTCTTCCACGGACCGGAGCGCCACCCGCAGGCAGAATGACGTGCGTTCCTTGCGCAGTACGATGCCAAGGCAATGCAGCATCGCTTCGAAGTGCGCGGCCTGTGTTGCGAGGCGCGGGATCTGCAGGATTGCAGCGGCCCGCACCTGCGGCGTCGGGTCTTCGATGCCGAGCACCGGCCAGTAGCGCTGCGCCACCGAGGGCGTCAGACACGCCAATGCTTGCGCCACCGCCTGGCGCACATAGGGGCTGCTGTCATGGACGGCAATGCCAATGAGCAGGTCGCGGCGCTCAGTGGAAATGCCGACGACGCCGAGCCGCTCGACAGCAAAACGCCGGACGAACAGATCGTCACCGTCTCCGGCGTCGCGCAGGCGTCGTTCGACGGTATCTGCGAAACGCTGCACGTCACAGCATGACAGCAGCAACAGCGCTTCCCGCTGGATCCACACGTCCAGGCGCTTGTCGAGCGAGGACCGAACGATGAACGCCGCCAGCTCTTTGCCAACTGCGTGCAAAGCCAGACCGGGGAGCAGTTCGCGCAACGCAGCGGACAATGCGCGAAAGGCTTCCAGGCGAACACGCGGATCGCCATCCCATTCCAGCAAGGGATAAAGCCCTTGTTCCAGCCGCATCAACTCCCATGCCATCTTTTGATCCTGCATATGGCGCAGGACGCGCGCGGCCATCCGGCCCAGGGACTTCAGGCAGAAGATCGTGCTGCGCTCCAGGTTTGCGATGCGCACGCGCACCCGGTCGTGCATGGCGTCGGCATCGAACCAGCGGCGCAATGCGCGCGCGTCGCCGCGCAGCTGACGGCGCGACGCGCCCAGTTCAAGCGCGTAATCGAGGATCACACGTCGCAGCTCTTCGGGAGAACCGACCTGCGCACAACGGCGGGTAAAGCGTGCCTGGCCTTCGCGCAAGTCCGAAATCTCGCGCAAGCCGGTCGCCAGCCGTTCCTGCAGGTAGCGCACAGCCAGCAGCTCGGACGTATCGCTGGCACGCGCATCCTGGCGTGCCCGCCAGGCAGCCCAACCGTCGGCGATCGCCGCCACCTGCTGTTGTTCCAGCTTCAGTTCATACGGGCGCAATCCCTGCGTCAGCAAGTCCGCGAGCCCTTGCTCGGTGCTTTTCATTCTTCCTCCATGCGATTGCCGTTGCCCGGCATGCGCCAGCCGCGCACCGCGCCAAAGTCCAGTTCAGCGGGAGAGAAATCCCGCAGCTGCCGGCCGGGGCCCCAATGCCAGCGCAACTCGACGCCGCCCCAGGTGGCGGACGTGTCCAGATCGCGCCGCACCTGCCCCCGTACTTCGATCCGGTTTCCGCGCGCGACCCACCAGTCTCCGGTGGCGCCGACATGGACTTCGCGGCGGGTGATGTTGCCGGGCCGGTCGATGTCCTCCCAGTAGCGCGTCAGCCGTCCGCCTGCTTCCAGCATCACCGGGCCGGCGAGCTGGCGCCACTGGAGTTCAAGCCGGTGGTGATCGATGCGGCGCAGGTCCAGGTCGGGATTGGTAGTGGCCGATATGCGGGCCGAGATGTGGGTGTCACGCCAGGGGCGCCAGGACAGTCGTTCGCTCAAGGTGAGCGCGCGAAGATGGCGCGAACGGTAAGTGGTGAACACATCCGAGTCGACGCGCAGCGGGTTGGCCACGCCGGTCAGGTTCATCGAGTACCAGTTCATTTCCACGGCCGGCCGGTGCGACAAGGTCGCACTCAGCGCTCGCTCCTGATAGACCTCGGCGGAGGCTGCCAGCGCAGTGCCCCTGCCGTGCGGGGTGTTCTGCGTAAAGCCGCGCAGCGAGACATCGGCTGCAAACGGCATCGCCAGCAGCGGGGTCCACCCAAACTCCTGGTGCGCGTTGAGCCTGAATCCCAGCACCGGGTCGCCGATCTCGCGCTTGCGCGCGAAAACATCGGCAAGGAGATGGCGGGTTTCGGTCTGGTTCGCCGTGCGCCAGCTCGCGCCGGTTTCCGTGTAGCGCTCCAGCGGCGGATCGGACCGGCCTCCGCCTGCATCGGAATTGCGGCGCGACTGCATGCTTGCGCGCAGGCTCAGGGTTCCGCCGGAATCGCTGGCGAGCGTTTCTGAATCGATGAAGCGCACCTGTCCCGGAGCAGCGTCCGCCGGAGCGCTGCTCCAGCTTGACGGGGCATCGGGCATCATCGTCGGCGTGTAGGCGTTCGGCCGAACCGGTGCAGCTTGCGAGGGCGCAGGATCGGCCTGCAGCTGGTGGATCCGATACAGGCTCTCCTTGCTGCCCGCATGCGGCGTCAGCACCAGCCGCGACATCGATTCCGTCATCAGCCGCTCTTCGCTGTGCACTGCATCGCCCTCGATGCGATCGATGCGAACCCAGACCGGGCCGGCCAGCGTCGCCTGCACGGGCTGTTCCGCCGTTGCGATATGCCATTCACGCACGACGCGCGCTTCCGGCTGCGCGGCACCGGTGAAGCGCAGGCGCAAGGATTGATTCGCATAAGCCTGCCTGAGGGAGACCGATATCTGCTGTTCGCCGGCAGGCACCGAGAGCGGAATCCGCACGGTCCCGTTCGACTGCTTCAATTCGGCCGCGTGCACCTCCTGCCCGTTGCGCGTGATGCGCAACTGCACGGGCAATGGTGGCTCGCCAGGCAGCTCGTCCACAGTGGCTTCAAGCACCAGCGAGCCGGCACGGTCGTTGTTCAGCAGCAGGTTCGCCTGGGAAGCCGCCCCGAGACGGATCTCGCCTTCCTGCAACGCCGGCAGCATGACCGCGCGCAGGCGGGCAGCGGGCGATTCCGGCACCCCGCGCGCCACCTCGAGCCGGCGCAGCCCGGCGCTGCGGTCAACCACGGGCAGCAGGCTCCAGCGCCCCGCCGCCTGCAGCTGATTCCAGTGCGAACGGATTTCGCGGTCATTGTGTGCCTTCGCCAATTGTGCGGCTTCGGCCAGCGCGCGCGTGCGTTGGGCAGGCTGCTCCTCGGCCAGCCAGCGCAGCAGGCGCATGCGCTCCAATGGGTCCTTGCTTTGTTCAAGCGCCGCTTTCGTATTGCCGGCAGCGAGCGATGCGGCCACCGGATCGCGCTCCATGGCCGGAGCCGGCAAGCCGGTCCAGTCCACGTTTTCGATGTCCAGCCTGTTGGCACTCAGGCCGCGATCGGCGACCAGTACGCAACCCGCGTTGATCACGCATGCGGCGGCAGGGAGCTGCCGCGCATGTGCGAAGGAGCCGGGCTTGAAATGAGCGGCAGCGGGCGCCGGCAATGCAGGAATCTGCAGCGCCGGGCGTTCGATCTGCAGGCGCGCAATCACCTCGGTATCGCCGGCATCGATATGCAGTTCGTGCACACCGGCAGGCAGTGCAATCTCGCGAACGACGGCCGTACCAGGCATGTCCGTGCCGGCGCCGATTTCGAGATCGGGTGCAGTCTGATTCTGGTTGAAGGCTTGCACCCAGAGCTGGTCCGCGGCCTTCACGCGCAGCCAGCCGTCCAGACGCATTTCGGCCGTGCGGTGCACGGGCCTTGCCTCGACGCGGATTTTCGCGGGGCCGACGACCTGCGCGACCAGCGCTTGCCCGGCATTTGCGCGCCACCACGGCGCGGACGTATCGAGCGTCTTGTTGCGCAGGTTGACACCGCCCGCATGGCGCAGCACTGACCCGGCTTCGTCGCGCCATACCCGCGCGCCGGGATGCGCGGCCTGCCACTGCAGCCAGCGCTGCACCGCTGCTGCCTTGTCCGCTTCGGCGTCGAAGAGTTGCGCGGAAATCACCCGCCCTTGGGCAAGCGCCCTGCCCCAGTCTGCGGCATTGGCCTCGGCGAACAGGCGCGCGGCCTCGTCATGCCGGCCGAGCGACAGCGCGCGCTGGGCACGCCAGAACGCCGCATCAGCAGGCTCCCGGACCTGTTCCAGCAAGGCGTCGAAGGTCTGCCAGTTTCCGGAACGCAGCGCGCTCTGCAGCATTGCACGCGACTGATAATCCGGGGATGCGAGTCCCGCAAGCAGTGCCCGCGCATCCTGGCCATCTGCGCTCAGCAGCGCACTGAGCTGCGCCAGGCGCGCCGGCTCGCGTGCTGCCCGCGCGGCGGCGAACTGCAGCTGCATGTCGCGATCGCCTTCGCGCCGGTACAGGGCGTCGAGTTCATCGGCTGCCCCGCTTGCCAGCGCGGCGTCGTCACCGATCCACCAGGCCCGCAGCATGCGCTCGGCGGCAAAGCGCTCGCCCGCATCCAGCAGCGTCGCGACCTTGCCGCGCAATGCGCGTGCGCGCAGTTCGGCCTCATCGGCCTGCAAAGCCTGCTGCCACAGGCGCAATGCATGGACCGGATCCTTCACCCCGCTTGCGGCTTCCAGCGCCGCCCTGGCCTGGACCGGCTGCACGGGCGAATGCCCGCTGCGCATCGGAACCACGTTGGCGGTGAAGCTTGCATGAGCCGCATCGAGCATGCGCTGCAGCGGCAAGGATGCGGCCTTGAATGCTCCCGCGCCAGTTCCCTGCGTCGAGCGCTGTCGAACCATGGCTGCGAGCATGGCGTCGTCGCCCTCGTAGCGGGCACTGGCTTCCCATTGGAGAGCGAGCGAGGCCGCGCCGTCGAGAGCACGCAACGACAGGCTGCGCACACCGGCCGGGACTACCCACTCCGCGCTTGCCGCCTGAATCGCGGGTGCCGCCGCATCGAGCCGGTCGGCGAGACCGTCCAGCGACAGCGGCCAGCCCTCGTTCTGCGCCGGACTCAGCGCGGGAATCCGCAATGCATCCGCACCGACCTGGTGTACGTCTGCCCTGAGCAGGAGTACCTTGCCGCGTTCGTCCGTGACCTCCACGCGTACATCATTTGCCTCACGCGGCAGCAGCGCACGCAGGCGCAGCGGATGCGCGACGGCAGGAAGTGTGAAACGTACCGGATCGGCACCGATGCGATGGAAGCGCGCCTGCGGCAACGGATCGATCTCCGGGCTTAGCACACGGTTGACCGCTGCCTCGCCCGGCGTGCGTGCGGTTTGCAGGACGACGCTGCGCACATCGACGTCGTTGGGGCCGTCGGGAAGCAGGTCGCGGAATCGGGTAAACGCCTGCTCCATTTCGCGCTGCGCCTTCGCCAGACTCGCCATGTCGGGACGGGCCCGCGCTTCCTCACGCAGCTTGCCTGCAGCGAGGACGCCGATGTCGCGCCACTGATTCGACATCGCAGCTGCGATGCTCTCCTGTTCGAGCGCCTCCAGCCCGGACTCAGCGGCCTGGTCCTGCCATGCGGCCGGCATGTTGAGCTGCGGCAGGAGAAAGCCGCTTCCGCCGGTGCGTGCTGCACGCAGCAGAACGCCGTGGCTGCTGCGCACATGCAGCGTATGGTCTCCGGCCGGCACGTCGAAGGCGATGCGCCTGCGGGCACCGGCGCGCGTCCACGCGCCGGCGATCTTCACCGGCGTCACATGATCCGGGCCGATCAGGTCGCGGACCTGTCGCAGCAGCTCCCCGTCCAGCCTCACTTCCATGTTCAGGATGCCGTCGGAAACCGGCGCTGCATCTGCGCGGTATTCCAGCACGACCCGGTCCGGCCCGCGCACCGGGATCTCCAGCTCGCGATCTGCTGCCAGCCGGACGTAGTTGCGCGCGGTCGATTCGTCGGCCGCCCGCAGTTTCACGCGCGTGCCTGCCAGCGTCATCTCATGACGATAGCCAAGCGCGTGCTGCGGCGCCTCGTAGCGAGCGAGTAGAAGGGCCACCCGCTGCGGCGCATAGGAGACGGCGGCGCCGCGGATGTGTACCAGCACCGGACGGGTCGAATCGGTGCGCAGCAGCCAGGACTTGCCGTCGCCACCTGCAACTGGCTGCTGCTGCACCGCCAGGCCAGTGCCGTCGGACACGTAGAACAACGGCGCATGCGCCGGCCCGTCTTCCAGCATCACGCGCAGCAGCGCATGCGCCGGCAGGTGCACGACCACGTCCTTCCCGCCCTCCAGTTCCACGCTGTGCAGGCCGCGCCATGTGGAGGCCCTGGCCCGCGAACCGGAAACCAGGTAGGGCGCGCCCTTGATGTTTTCCCAGTGCAGACTGATGGCCGCGCCGACACGCGCGGCGTCGAGACCGTCGATGGCGGCCCAGGCGGGATAGGCGGCAATGAGTCCGGCAGCCGCCATGCAGGTGATCAGGCGCTGCATCAGGACCTGCCTCCGAGGCATTCCAGCAGCACGCGGCGCCGGGCCGCATCATCGACCAGACTGCGGCGCAGCGGCATGTCCAGTTCGACATGGATGAAGCCGGCATGGCCGCTCGCCAGCAGCGTACGGGCGACACTATTCTGCGTGCCGCCCAATTCGTGCACGTCGTTGCCATACAGACGCGCGCGTTGATCAATTCTCTTTTGCATACATGTAACAGCAGAAACTAAAGCGGGTGAAGGCCGGCGGTGGCCGGCACTGACGATGGCGCTGCTTGTCGCACCAGCGCCCGAGCGCCGGTTGGCCACATCGAACCCGTGGAGTTGCAGAATCTTTTCCTGTGGATGGACTTGCGCGAACGCTCGCGAAAATGCGACCAGCGGTGTGTCGTCCAGTCGCGCCATGTCGGCGGTGCGCCGCGGCACCGTGTTCCAGGCCAGCGCGCGCGGCAGCGCATCGCGGCCGTAGCCAAGCAGGATCTGTCCGGTCAGGGCATCGGTGGGCACATGGGGCGCCTGGATCGCATGCCTGCCGTGGCTGGAAAAGGCAAACAGCCCGCGCCCCTCGCGCCGCGTGTCGGCCTCGGCGACGACGGTCCATGTGACTGCACCGTCAGCTTGCGTGCGCATGGCCCAGCCGAGGGCGCGCAGTGCCGTGTCGATCTGCGCCGTCCGTTCGCCCTGCAACAGGCGCACGAACAGCTTCTCCAATGCTTCACGCTCGCCGCGTCGCAACGGGACGTATTGCACCGAATCGGCACCTTTCCAGGCCCGTGCATAGGCCTGCTCCAGCAGCCCGTCCGGCGCTACGGCGGTCTTTGCACTCACGGCTGCGGAGAACCCGGCTGATACGAGCAAAACAAGCGCCCTGCTAACTTGCATCCCCTGCCTCTTCAAGAACCAGCCGTGCCGTGCGCTGCGCGCCCGGCGTCACGCGCGACACCGCGATCCAGCCCTGCCCGTCCTCGGGCTCGAGCGTGATCCGGTAGCGGCCGGCCGGCGCGCCCTTCGGAATCGCGATGTAGAGCGGTTGTCCGGCATCGCTGCGTTCGCCGCTCGTTTCCGCGACAGCCAACGCATGCTCGCCGCTGGCGCGCACGTCATACGCACGCTCGGTGAACAGCCAGCCGGGCATGGGGGCGAACGCCTCCTGCTGCTTCGGGGCCTGGATCCGTACGCGCAGATTGGTCCGCGCGCTCTGGCGGGCACTGCCCGCCGGCCGGAACACGCGTACCGCGATGAACTCGGCTTCGCTGGTCAATCGCTCGACCTCGAACTGCAACGGCGTATCGAAGCGCCAGGCACGCCTGCGCACCCAGGGGTCGCCGGCTTCCTGGTGGCTCGCGTACCAGCGCGCCTTCATGTCGCTGACCACGGTGAGCCGGTGATTGCCGGGTTCGAACGGCGGCAGCGCCACTTCACCGGCGCCCGCCTCGGCCGAGGCCTCCAGCCAGGGCTCGCCGTTCAGCAAGACCTTGAAGCGGAAGGCTTCCTGCCCGGCAC
>DATLGF010000402.1:0-4668 GCA_035540575.1 Noviherbaspirillum sp. | reverse complement strand
CGCCGGAATCCAAGCCCATCCTCGAGATCAACCCGAACCACCCGCTGGTGCAGCGCCTGAAATACGAAGAGGCGAAGTTCGACGACTGGTCGCACATCCTGTTCGATCAGGCCTCGCTGGCCGAGGGCGGCACGCTGGCCGATCCGGCGGGCTTCGTGAAGCGCTTGAACGAGATGCTGCTGGGGATGGCGGGGAAGTAAGAACTCGTTGACCTCGTCCAGTCGCTGCGAGCCTCGCTTGGCAGGCGGCTGAGATCCCTCCCTGCGTTCCGGACGACAGTAATCGGGCGACGGCCCCAATGCCATCGTTCCGAGCGAAGCGAGGAACCTCATCCCGTCAGTGCGAGGTTCACACCCCCTCCCTACCCCCGCACCAGCTGCGCCTTGTGGTGCAGCAGATGATCCTCGACGAAGCTGGATATGAAGTAGTAGCCGTGGTCGTAGCCCGGATGCCGGCGCAGCGTCAGCGGCTGCCCTGCCTGGCGGCAGGCGTCCTCGAACAGGTCCGGATAGAGCTGCTCATCGAGGAACTTGTCGTCCAGCCCCTGGTCGATCAGGATGCCGTGCGGATACGGCGCGTGGCGATGCGCGAGCATCAGCGCGGTCGCGTCGTACTGCGCCCACTGCACCTCGTCATCCCCGAGATAGCCGCGAAAGGCTTTCTGCCCCCACGGACATTGCGACGGCGCCGCAATCGGCGCGAACGCCGACACGGAGCGGAACAGCTGCGGGTGATGCAGCGCGAGCACCAGCGCGCCGTGGCCGCCCATAGAATGGCCCATGATGCCCACGCGATGCACGTCCATGCCCAGGTGGCCGTCGACCAGCAGTCCCATCAGCTCCACCGCGACGTAGCTGCGCATCCGGTAGTGGCGCGACCAGGGCTCGACGGTCGCATCGAGGTAGAAGCCGGCCCCGACGCCGAAATCCCAGTTGTCGCTCTCGCCGGGGAGGTTGGCGCCGCGCGGACTGGTGTCGGGAGCGACGAGGATCATTCCCTCGCGCGCCGCGACTCGCTGCGCGCCGGCCTTGATCATGAAGGTTTCTTCGGTGCACGTCAGGCCGGCCAGGTAGAACACCGCGGGGCAGGCCTGCCCGTCCAGCGCCTGCGGCGGCAGATAGACCGAGAAGCGCATCGGCAGCCCGATCTCGCGCGAGTTGTGACGGTAGAAGCGCTGCTCGCCGTCGAAGCAGCGGTGCCGGGATACGATTTCGAGTGCCGCAGTCATCAGTACATCACCACCGAACGGATCGATTCGCCGCGCTTCATCAGGTCGAAGCCTTCGTTGATCTGGTCGAGCGACAGCGTGTGGGTGATCAGGTCGTCGATATTGATCTTGCCTTCCATGTACCAGTCGACGATCTTCGGCACATCGGTGCGCCCGCGTGCGCCGCCGAAGGCCGAGCCCTTCCAGACCCGGCCGGTGACCAGCTGGAATGGGCGCGTGGCGATCTCGGCCCCTGCCTCGGCCACGCCGATGATCACCGACTGCCCCCATCCCTTGTGGCAGCATTCGAGCGCCTGGCGCATCAGCGTCGTGTTGCCGACACATTCGAATGAATAGTCGGCGCCGCCGTCGGTCAGGCCAATGATGCGATCCACGACGTTATCGACTTCATTCGGATTCACGAAATCCGTCATCCCGAACTTGCGCGCCATGCCTTCGCGCGCGGGATTGATGTCGACGCCGATGATCCTGTCCGCCCCGACCATCTTCGCGGCCTGGATCACATTCAGGCCGATGCCGCCCAGACCGAACACGACCACGTTCGCGCCGGCCTCGACTTTCGCCGTAAACAGCACCGCGCCCACGCCGGTGGTGACGCCGCAGCCGATATAGCAGACCTTGTCGAACGGCGCATCCGCGCGGATCTTCGCCACCGCGATTTCGGGCACGACAATGTAGTTGGAGAACGTCGAGGTGCCCATGTAGTGGAAGATGGGCTTGCCTTCATACGAGAAGCGCGAGGTGGAGTCCGGCATCAGTCCCCTGCCCTGGGTTGCGCGGATCGCCTGGCACAGATTGGTCTTGCGCGACAGGCAGAACTTGCACTGCCGGCATTCGGGCGTGTACAGCGGAATCACATGATCGCCGCTGCGCAGGCTTTTCACGTCCGGGCCCACATCCACCACGATGCCCGCCCCTTCGTGCCCGAGCACCGCCGGGAAGATGCCTTCGGGATCCGCACCGGACAGCGTGTAGTAGTCGGTATGGCAGATGCCGGTGGCCTTGACCTCGACCAGCACCTCGCCGGCGCGCGGGCCTTCGAGATCGAGTTCATCGACGGCCAGCGGCTCGCCGGCCTTCCATGCGATTGCGGCTCTTGTTTTCATTCCTGCCTTCCGGAAAGAACACGAGACGCAGCCGCGCTAGCACGCTTGCATGGAAGGCGGCCGCGCGCCTCGCGGGTTGCGGGTCACGCTAAGACAGGCGCATCCGTACGGAGGTTCTTACCACGCCTGTCCCGCCGTCAACGTTCGGAACACATGATTCGGCGCAACGCCGCTCTGGCGCAGACGATCATCCGGGCCGGGCAACCCCGCTCTGCTGCGCTTCGAGCGCCGCCATCACGTCCTGCGGCACCAGCACGCCCTCCCGGCTGCGCAGCACCGCCTTGGACGTGCCCTCGGCGACGATGCGGTCGCCGCTGGTGAAGGTGTGCGTCATGTAGAAGTACTTCGCATCCCAGTGCGTCAGCGCCATCTTCACTTCGAAGCGCTCGAACAGCTTCAGCGGCCGTTTGTAGTTCATCGTGTGTTCGGCAATGATCGGCATCCAGCCGCGCTTGATCATCAGCTTTGCGATGCCGGACCGGATGAACATGTCGACCCGGTTCAGGTCGCAGATCGTCAGATAGCGGCCGTTGTTCATGTGCAGGTTGATGTCGAGGTCGTTGGGCAAGGTGCGCAGCACCAGCCGGCTCTCGGTTGCACCGGCCGGCAGGCGCGGACGGAACGGCGAGATCAGCAGGACATACAGAAGACGCAGGATCAAATTCATGGGGGCTCCAGTCAGAAAGTGGCGAGATACAGGGTCAGACGACGTGGAGTTGCCTGCGTGCCGGCTGATCGAGCCCCTGCCGCTGCCGCGCCGCGTCCAGCGCGCGCTGCTCCAGCCAGCGCAGCGCCTGCTGCCACAACGTGGGGCGAAACTGTTCGCGAAAAAAGCCGAAGTGCCCGATGCGGCGCGCGCCGATCTCTTCCGGCGCAATCGCGCGGCGTTCGACCTGCGCATGCCGGTAACAGTCGTGCAGGCTGTCGATGCTGCGCCGGCTCATCATTTCGTCGTCGGTGAAGCTCAGGCTGAGCACCGGCGCGCGGATGCGGTCGAAGCCGGCCCGCAGCGGGCGGCCAGCTTCATCGGAGATGTAGTGCGGGCTCTTGCACCAGCGCCCCCACTGGCGCATCACGCCTGCCGGCAGGTCGCCGACCATGCGCAGGCGCTTGCCGGGAAAGTAGCCGCAGATGCGAATGGAAAGCGGCGCGATCGCGTACCACAGCAGCCAGACGAAACGCCGCAGCGGGAGGGCGTTGTCGCGCCAATAGCCGCTGCCGGCGGCCACCGTGACGATGCCGTCGATCAGCTCGTTCTCCGGGACGATGCCTGGCAACTGCCCGCCCAGCGAGTGCCCGACGACCAGCAGCGGCACGCCGGCGTGCCAGGCGCGCGCATGGCGCAGCGCGGCGCCGTAGTCGGCGGCCCAGTCGTTCAGGTCAGCACCGAAGCCGCGCAACGTGCCGCTTTGTCCTGGCGCCACCGAAGCGCCCATGCCGCGGTAGTCGAAGGTCAGCGCGGCGAAGCCATGCTCGGCGAGAAAGCGCGCGAATGGAAAATAGAAGTCCTGCCGCACGCCCATCGCCGCCGGCAGCAGCACCACCGCGCGCGGCCTGCCGCCCGGAGCAAAGCGACGCGCCGCGAGCGGAAAATCGTCCTCGGTGGAAATGGTGGTGAGTTCCATCTTGCCTCCATCGGTGTTAGCGCGGCTTGCGGCCCTGCATGTATGCGCCTGCGCATCGTTTGCCCTGGGAACGGCGCTGCGGTAAGGTTCGCTCTGTCGCCGCCGTTACTAGAATCACATTCTAGAACATTATTCTAGAATGATGTTCTAACCATGACCGAAATCGAATGGACACTCTAAAGAAGAGCCGCAAGGAAGAAATCCTGGATGCCGCCCTCGCCTGCTTCACCGAGCACGGCGTGGAGGCGACCACGATCGAGATGATCCGCGAGCGGGCCAACGCCAGCGTCGGCAGCATGTACCACCACTTCGGCGGCAAGGACCGCATCGCCGCCGCGCTCTACATCGCGGCGCTTGCCGAGCATCATGCGGCGCAGAAACAGTTGCTGGATGCGGCAGGCGACGCGGAGTCGGGCGTCAAGGCGATCGTCTATGCGTACGTGGACTGGATTTCGGCAAACCCGGACAAGGCGCGCTTCCTGCTCTACAACCGCAGCGCGGTGATCCAGGGCGAGGCGGTGGAGGAACTGCGCGCGCAGGCCAGGGCCAAGCGCGACGAGGTGCTGCGGGTGTTTGCGCCGTGGATCGAGCAGGGGACGATGCAGCGGCTGCCGAAGGAAGTGTTCGCGTCGCTGATCGTCGGCCCCGCCCACGACTATGCCCGGCTGTGGCTGTCCGGGAGGGCGAAGACCGACATCAAGGCCTACCG
>DATLGF010000401.1:0-4024 GCA_035540575.1 Noviherbaspirillum sp. | reverse complement strand
ATCCATATCCTTGTCGTAGACGACTTCCCGCAGAACCTCGTCGCCAATGAGGCCATCCTTGCCCGCCCGGGCCTCAAGGTGCTCAAGGCCGCCTCCGGCTTCGAGGCGCTTGAACTGCTGCTCGAGCATGAAGTGGCGCTGGCGCTGGTCGATGTGCAGATGCCGGGCATGGACGGATTCGAACTGGCCGAAATGATGCGCGGCAACCAGCGGACCTCGGCGATCCCGATCATCTTCATGACCGCGGCGGCCGAGGAAGCCACCCGCAGCTTCCGCGGCTACCAGGCCGGCGCCGTCGACTTCCTGACCAAGCCGGTCAACCCGGATGTACTGCGCGGCAAGGTGGAAGTATTCGTCGAACTGCAGGCGCAGAAAAACCAGATCCGCGAGCAGGTGGAAGAGCTGCGCCGGGCGCTGCAGATGAACGAGCTGTTCATCGCGGTCCTCGGACATGACCTGCGCACGCCGCTGTCGGCGGTCCTGCACGGCGCGGAACTGCTCAAGCACATCGGCGGCGACGCGCGCGTCGAAGAGACCGCAGAGCGCATACACGCCAGCGGCACGCGCATGGAAAAGATGGTGCGCCAGCTGCTGGACGTCGCGCAGACCCGCGCGGCCGGGGTCACGCTGTTCAAATCGAAGGCCAATCTCGAGGACGTCTGCCGGCGCATCATCGCCGAGATCGAGCATCGCGCGAGCGCCTCGCGCATCCGCATCGAAAGCAGCGGCAAGCTCGATGGCCTGTTTGATACCGACCGCATGTCGCAGGTCATCTCGAACCTGCTCGGCAACGCGCTGCAGCACGGCAGGGACGGCACGCCGATCCGGATCGAGCTCGACGGCACGGACGCCGGCACCATCCGCCTGCGCCTGACCAACGAAGGCGTAATCCCGCCGGAGACGCTGGACGGGATATTCAAGCCCTTCTACTTCCCCGACCGCAAGCGCACGCCGTCGGCCGGCCTCGGACTCGGCCTGTACATCGTCCATGAATTCGTCGTCGCCCACGGCGGGACGGTATCGGTGCATTCATCGCCGTGGGAGGGGACGACGAGCTTCGAGGTGGCATTGCCGCGGCAGTGACCTGCCCCTGCGCCTAAGAAGCCCTGACAACATGCCGATGGCAAGGCGCGCCGACGCAGGCAGGTCGTGCAGTACGGCAAGGCGGCGCGACGCTGCTGGCGGCTTTTTGTCAGGGCTTCTAAGCCAGCACCGTATCCAGCGCCATCATCAGCACGAACCCGATCATCAGCCCGCCGGTCGCGAACGATTCATGCCCCTTGCGGTGCGATTCCGGGATCACCTCGTGGCTGATCACGAACAGCATCGCCCCGGCTGCGAAGCCCAGCCCCCACGGCAGCAGCTCGGCCGACAGGCCTATCAGGAACGCCCCGAATACCGCCGCCGCGGGTTCCACCAATCCGGACGCGGCGCCCAGGCTCATCGACAGCGTGCGGCTGTAGCCGACGCTGCGTATCGCCATCGCGGTCACCAGGCCCTCCACCACGTTCTGGATCGAAATGCCGGTCGCCAGCGCCCATGCACTGCCGAGATCGGTGCCCGCGAAGGCCACGCCGATCGCCAGTCCTTCCGGTATGTTGTGCAGGGCGATCGCGAACACGAACAGCCAGGCGCGGCGGATCGCGCGTCCGTCCCGGCCTTCGCGCCCCTTGATGAAGTGCTCGTGCGGGACCAGCCACTCGGTCGCCATCAGCAGCCCTGCTCCGAACACGATCGCAATGCCCACCACGACGGCGGGCGTCCACTTGCCGCCGATCTGTTCGCTGGCCGCCTCCAGCCCGGGCAGCACCAGCGAATAGGCGGCCGCGGCCAGCATCACCCCGGCGCCGAACCCCAGCATCGTGTCGTTCGCCCGCTGGGAAAACGCCTTGACGAACAGCAGCGGCAGCGTGCCGGCGGCCGTGGCGAGCGCTGCGATCGAGCTTGCCTGGAATGCCAGCGCGATCCTGCTGTCGTAGGCCTGGAACTGGCGCTGCAGCACCAGATAGAGCAGTAGCGTGGCGAGCACCGCCGCCACCGCAAGCGATGGCGTGATCCAGGGATTCGTGCTTGATGCGCCGCGCGGGGGCACAATGATTTTCATTCGGACAAGTCGTTGAAGAGCGAGGGAAGCTATGCATGCCGCCGGACGCGGCCATCCGCGCGCTGGTCCCGCAGCAAGTTGCATACCAGTCTCATCCGGGGACACGCGGGGATCGCGCACACTACAATACCGATTCCATTCCTCGACAAATCCGGACCAGTCCTCGATTGCCGCCCATGCCGCCCATTCCAGCCTCTCCTGCCGCCCTGCCGCCGTCCACTCCGCTCGACATGATCATCTTCGGAGGCGCCGGCGACTTGTCGATCCGCAAGCTGCTGCCCGCGCTCTACATGGCCCACCTGCATGGCAATCTTCCGCCGGCCACGCGCATCATCGCAGTCGGCCGCCACGATTACGGGCGCGAAGGCTATATCGAATTCGTGCAGAAACAGTCCCAGGCTTTCATCGACGCAAAGAACCTGGAACCGCAGGCCTGGGAGCAATTCCTGCAACTGCTCGACTACGTGTCGCTCGACGTCACCGACAGTGCCGGCTACGCGGAACTGGCCCGGCATTCGCGCCCCGGCGTGGAGCGCGTGTTCTACCTGGCGACCGCCCCGACGCTGTTTACCAGCATCTGCAGCAACCTGGCCGGCTGCGGGCTGGTCGACCCGGCCAGCCGCGTGGTGCTGGAGAAACCGCTCGGCCATGACCTGGCGTCGGCGCGCGAGATCAATGACGCGGTCGGCCGCTACTTCAGCGAATCGCAGATCTACCGCATCGACCATTACCTCGGCAAGGAAACCGTACAGAACCTGATGGTGCTGCGCTTCGGCAACGGCATCCTCGAACCGCTGTGGCGCACGCCCAATATCGAGAGCGTGCAGATCACGGTGGCGGAGACCGTCGGCGTGGGCAGCCGCGCCGGCTTCTACGACGGCACCGGCGCGCTGCGCGACATGGTGCAGAACCATCTGCTGCAGCTGTTGTGCATCATCGCGATGGAACCCCCGGTCTCGCTGGAGCCGGATGCGGTGCGCGACGAAAAGCTGAAGGTGCTGCGCTCGCTGCGCAAGATGACGCTCGGCGACATTGCGCGCGACACGGTGCGCGGCCAGTACGGCGTCGGCGCGGTCAACGGCGAGGCGGTCAAGGCCTACCGCGACGAGGCCGGCGTGCCGCCGGACAGCCGCACCGAAACCTTCGTCGCGCTGCGCGCCCACGTGGACACCTGGCGCTGGGCGCACGTGCCGTTCTTCCTGCGCACCGGCAAGCGCATGCAGAAGCGGATGTCGCAGATCGTGATCGACTTTGCCGATCCGCCGTTCTCGATCTTCCCTGATGCGCCGAAGACGCGCGCGAACCGCCTGGTGATCCAGCTGCAGCCGGAGGAGTCGATCCAGCTGCAGCTGATGGCCAAGCAGCCCGGCAGCGGCATGCAGATGCTGCCGGTGAACCTGAATCTGGACTTGCAATCGGCATTCTCGCAGCGCCGCGCCGAAGCCTACGAACGCCTGCTGATCGACGTGGTCCGCGGCCGGCTCACGCACTTCATGCGGCGCGACGAACTGGAAGCCGCATGGGCCTGGGTTGACCCGATCCTCGAAGGATGGAAGGAACTGGGCGAGCGCCCGTTGCCCTACATGGCCGGCAGCTGGGGGCCGGACGCGTCGGCCGCGCTGCTCGCGCGGCAAGGACTGGGCTGGATCGAATAGCGGCGCCTACCCTAGCCAGAGCGCGCCGACCAGCGCTCCTGTGCCGAGCATCCACAGCAGGTGCAGGCGGGTGCGCAGCACCAGCGCCGCGGTGCCGGCCGTCAGCAGCCAGAACGGCCAGTCGCGTTGTGGAACATTGTTGACGCTGGCGAGGATCCAGCCGGTCGCGACGATCAGCGCGACGACGATAGGCGCCATGCCGTACTTGAAGGCGCGCACGCCGCGCCGGTCCCGGTTCCGGTAGATCCAGCGTGCCGCCGCATAG
>DATLGF010000400.1:0-13022 GCA_035540575.1 Noviherbaspirillum sp. | reverse complement strand
GCGGCTACCATCCGCATCCCCCCGCGTCGCCGCGACAACGCGCGCTGCTGCGCCGCATCCTGATGCACTACGCGATCGCGGGCGTGTTCATCCTCGTGCTCGGGCTGCTCTGGTTTGCCGCGAGCGTGCTGCTGCTGCTGTTCTCGGCGATCCTGATCGCCGTTCTGCTGACCAGTGTGGCCGGGAAGCTTAGGCAGTGGTTGCACCTGCGCTACGGTTATGCGCTGGCCCTCGTGCTGCTGCTGTTCGTCACGGTCATCGGCACGAGCGTGTGGCTGCTCGCGCCGAGCGTGATCGAGCAGGGCGAGCAGCTTTCCCAAACGCTGCCCAATGCGATCCAGCGTGCACGCGATTTTCTGCTGCAATTGCCGATGCTGCAGGGGCTGGTCAACGAATTCCCGGACCTGGACCGGGCGGCGCCGGATTTCGATGCGCTGCTCAGTCGCGCCGGCAGCGTGTTTACCGGCGTGTTCGGCGTCGTCGCCAATCTGGTCATCGTCCTGTTCGTCTCGGTCTACCTGGCGGCCCAGCCGCAGGTCTATGTCAGCGGATTCGTCACCCTGTTCCCGAAATCGGCGCGCCCGCGCATCTGCGAGGTGCTTTACCGCATTGGCGACACGCTCGGTCTGTGGCTGATCGGGAAAATGATCTCGATGGTGATCGTCGGCGCCGTCACCGCCACCGGCCTGACCCTGCTCGACGTGCCTCTGGCGCTGGTGCTGGGACTGGTGGCAGGCCTGTTCGAGTTCATTCCCTACCTCGGTCCCATCCTGGCCGGCGTGCCCGCAATACTGATCGCGTTCGCGCATGATCCGACGCTGGCGCTGTACGTGCTGTTTCTGTTCATCGGGATCCAGATCTTCGAGGGCTATTTCGTGCAGCCGCTGATCGAGCGGCGCATGGTTTCGCTGCCGCCGGCGATGACGATCACGATGCAGGTGCTGCTGGCGCTGCCGTTCGGCCTGCTCGGCGTCGCGCTCGCCACCCCGCTGACGGCCGCCATTGCCGTGGTCATCACGATGCTGTACGTGCAGGATGTGCTCGGTGATCCGGTGCATCCGCCCGGCGGGAGCAACGATTCGGAAGGGGATGAATGATGCTGTTCGAGGGATGGGGAAGCATTTTCCGGGTGCTGATGGTGGGATCGCTCGCTTACGCCGGCCTGGTCATCCTGCTGCGCGTGAGCGGCAATCGCACGCTGTCGAAGATGAATTCCTTCGATCTTGTGATTACCGTCGCGTTCGGTTCGGCCCTGTCGACGATCCTGACCAGCGCGGACCTCGCCCTTGCGACGGGCATGGCGGCGATCGGTCTGCTCGTCATGCTGCAGTTTGCCATCACCTGGCTTTCGGTGCGTTCGCGCGGCCTCAGCAAGACCGTCAAGACCGCGCCCAGCCTGTTGCTGGAGAACGGCGCGTTCCGTCCGGACGCGTTGCGCCGGACGAGGGTCACCGAGGATGAGGTGCGATCCGCTGTCCGGCAGCATGGATACGGCGACCTGGAACGTATCGCCGCGGTCGTCATGGAAAGCGACGGCAGCTTGTCAGTGATATCGAAGCAGGACCTCGGATCCGGTTCCGCGCTGGAGGGACTCCCCCGGCAAGCGAACTGACTGGCATCTTTCGTGCAACAACCGGGTGCATGGAACGCCCGTGAGCAAAGCGGGCGCCGGCAACAGGAGAAGCCATGAAAAAATTGTCAACGCTTTGCATTCTTGCCGCGCTCATTGCCCCGTTTCCCGCCGTGGCTGCGCAGCCGGTCGAGCGCGGCGGAGCGCGCGCAGCGGACGCGGACTCGGCGGGTGAACCGCGCGACCCGTCCGCGTTTTCCTACGGCGAATACCATCGCTCGAGCAAGATGACCCCCGGCGGCTCGCAAGGGCCGGAAGTGTGGGGCGAGGAACGTACCGACGTGGGCCCGCCGCTTCCGGCCAGCGGCGCGCAGGCCCGCGGAGGGCAGGCCGCCGGCTCCGATGAGCCCCGAGATGCGCGGGCCGACGAGCGCGGCCGCGGGCGCGACGGCGGCAGCCGGGGGCGGGGAGAGGAAGCGGACAAGGATTGACCTGCCGGGGATCGCTTGCGTGTAGGATGCTGGTCCGCCCCGCATTTTCGACAGCCATGACCCGCATCAAGCGACTCCATACCGCCGGCCGCAAATCCGCCCCTCCCGCTGCGTCGCAAGCGCCTTCCACCGGAGCGGCGGGTTTCAAGAGCACCGGCGGGCTGGGTCGCATCCTGCGTGCAACCCGCTATTCGCTGTCGGGTCTGCGCGCGGCGTGGCGGGTCGAGGCCGCATTTCGACAGGAAGTCGTGCTCGGGGTCGCCATGCTGGTGCTGGTTCCCTGGCTCGCGCCATCGCTGGTGTTCGGGGTGCTGATGGCTGGATCCATCCTGCTGGTGTGGGGCATGGAGATGCTCAACTCGGCGATCGAGGCGCTGGCCGATGCAATCTCTTCCGAACACCATCCGCTGCTCGGGCGCGCAAAAGACCTCGGCAGCGCGGCGGTGATGTTTTGCCTGCTGTTGTGCGCGCTGGTCTGGGGCGCGGCGCTGTATCTGCGCTTTTTCAGTTGAGGATCAGCGGGCAGCCGCGGCAGCCGGTGGTGATTGCGCCCACGAAGGTCGTGCCGCGCAGGTCTGCGCCGTCGAGGTCGGTGTTGGTCAGGTTGGCGTACGAAAGATCGGCGCCGCGCAGGTTCGCGTAGTTCAGGTCGGCGCCGATCAGGTTTGCGCCGCGCAAGTCCACCCCTTCAAGATTGGCCTCTTGCAACTGCGCGTGCGGCAGTTCCGCCATCAGCAGGCGCGCGCCGGACAGGTCCGCATCGCGCAGGTCGGTACGGCGCAGTTTTGCCTTCTCCATGTTCGCTCCGCGCAAGGCCGCGCCTCTCAGGTTCGCGTCGCTGAGATTGGCCGCCCACAGTTCCGCAGACAGCATCGACGCCCCCTCCAGCGTGGCGTTCTGGAACTTCGCCAGCGTCAGGTCCGCGCCGTCGAGCACCGCGTTAGTGAGGCGCGCGGCCAGAAAGCGCGTTCTCGCCAGCAGCGAGTCGGACAGATCCATGCCCTCCATGTTGGCGCCGATCAGCGACATGTCCACGCATTCGGTGGCGGGCCGCATCGGGCAGCCGCCTATGTGCAGCAGGCCGCTGGCACGGGCCGGCAGGCTGAACAGAATCAGGATCAAAAGCATGCAGCCAAGGCGTTGCACAAGTCCTTTCCCATATCTAGTCTGGAACCTCGGACAAGGTTCATCGCTTGCATCGGGCCACGCAAACTTCATGCCGTGCGCCGAATCGCTGCGGCACGGGCGTCTTGAGCGGTGCAGGAAGCGGAACGGACGTCGAGCACATGCCATGGCCTATCTGCGCACCACTGTCGGACGCTGGAACATCGATCTCTACTCCGCCGAGGCGGGAGAAATCTTTGCGCGGATCGCGAGCGAGGGCCTTGCCGTGTTCCACGCGCAGCCGGGTTTCATTCGCTACCGCCTCATGCGGGCCGATGCGTCCACGACGGTAGCCGTCGCCGAATGGGAGAGCGAGGCGCTTGGCGCGGCCGGTGCGCTTGCATACCGCGAATGGCTGCGCGGCAGCGGCATTGCCGCGAAGCTCGAGTTGGAGACCTATGCGGGCGAGGTGATCGTGGCGTCCTGAGTGGCATGCCGGTAAATGCGTGCCGATGTCGATCTGGAGGGTTCCCGACCGACTATCCCTGTCCGGATGGTGCGAGGTGCATTTGCCAGCGCCCACGGCCCGTCGGGTCCGACCACTTCCATGAAGCGCGTGCCGCATGCCAACTTTGATCTTCACCCAGCAGTTGCGACGTTTCATTCCAGCGCCGGAAGTGACGACGGCGGCGGCGACCCTGCGCGCCGCGCTGGAGGACGCGTTCGGCGCGCATCCGCAGCTGCGCGGCTACGTGCTCGACGACCAGGGGCATCTGCGCCGGCATCTGACGGTTTTCATTGACGGCAGGCGGCTGCGCGACCATGCGGACCTGTCCGATCCGCTGCAGCCTGCCAGCAAGGTCCATGTCATGCAGGCACTCTCAGGAGGATGAGGATGAACGCGCGTGCGCTGTTGTCGACCCGCAAGGGCCTGTTCGAAGCCAGCCGCGAAGGCGGCCACTGGAGCCTCCGCGAGGCCGGGTTTGCCGGCGAGCCGGTATCGTGCGCGCTGCATGACAGCCGCGACGGCGCGGTCTATGCCGCGCTGAACCTCGGCCACTTCGGCGTCAAGCTGCACCGCAGGGAGCCAGACACCGAGGCGTGGAGCGAGATCGGCGTACCGGTGTATCCACCGCAGCAGCCTGCACAACAAGACGCGCAACAGAAGGATGTGGAGTGGACGCTGCAGATGATCTGGTCGCTGGCCGCCGGCGGCAATGACGCGCCCGGCGTGCTGTGGGCCGGCACGCTGCCGGGCGGCCTGTTCCGCTCCGCCGACCGCGGCACAAGCTGGGAACTGGTGCGCAGCCTGTGGGACGAGCCGTCGCGGCCGGAGTGGTTTGGCGGCGGCTACGACGTTCCGGGCCTCCATTCGATCTGCGTGGACCCGCGTGACAGCCGCCATCTGCTGGTCGGCATCTCCTGCGGCGGCGCCTGGGTCACGCGCGACGGCGGGGCGTCGTGGAAGGCGGCGGTGGCGGGAATGCGCGCGGCCTACATGCCGCCTGAGCGGGCGGAAGAGCCGGCGGTGCAGGACCCGCACCTGATCGCGCAGTGCCGCGCCAGTCCGGACGTCTACTGGTGCCAGCACCACAACGGCATCTGGCGCTCGGCCGACGGCGCCGGGCGCTGGGAAGAAATCGGACCCGCTGCGCGAGCGGTCGCCAGCGATTTCGGATTTGCCGTGGCCGCGCATCCGGCCGATCCGCTCACCGCGTGGTTCGTCCCGGCCATCGCGGACGAGCGCCGCATACCGATCGATGCGGCACTGTGCGTCACGCGCACGCGCGACGGCGGCAAGAGCTTCGAAGCCTTGCGCGAGGGGCTGCCGCAGCGGCAATGCTATGACCTCGTCTATCGGCATGGTCTGGCGGTCGCGCCGGACGGGCGCACGCTCTTGATCGGTTCGACGACCGGTTCGGTGTGGGCGTCCGGGGACGGCGGCGAACGCTGGGAACTGCTGTCGGCGCACCTGCCCCCGGTCTATGCGGTGACGTTTTTCTGAACGGACGATGGGAGAGGAGAATGCGATACAACGGAAGCTGCCACTGTGGCCATGTGGCGTTTGAAGTCGAAGGCGAGATCGAGTCCGCTATGTCGTGCAACTGCTCGATCTGCCGGCGCAAGGGTTCGCTGCTCTGGTTCGTGCCGCGCGATGCGCTGCAGCTGACGACACCCGATGCGAACGCGCGCACCTACATGTTCAACCAGCACGTGATCAGGCACCGCTTCTGTCCGGTCTGCGGCATTCATCCGTACGGCGAGGGTGTCGACCCCGACGGCAACCGGATCGCCGCCGTCAACATTCGCTGCCTGGAAAATCTCGAACTCGAATCCGTGCCTGTGACGCATTTTGACGGGCGGTCGCTGTGATGGGGGCTATCGCCTGGTTTCTGTCGTCCCGAACACAGTGAGGGCGGCCCGCGTCAGGGACCTCATCCGCTTGGCAAGCAACGATGCAAAGCGAACGGATGAGGTTCCTCGCTTTGCTCGGAACGACAGGTTTGGGGGCCATCGCCTGATCGCTGTCGTCCCGAACGCAGTGAGGGCGGCCCGCGTCAGGTATCTCGTCCGCCCGCGGCGCCGCCGTTCGCCGGCACCGCGGACAGGCATTGCGCAGCTACGAAGGACAGGCCGCCAGCATCGGCGCTATCGCATTGCGGGTGGCGATCGTCACCGGATTGTCGTCCGGGCCCGCGACGTTGCGGGTATACGCACAGCCGTACTTCGGATTGGCGACGGCGGCCGGATCGAGTACCTCGTCGCCGCCCGGCTTGATGCCTTTCTCGGCCCAGGCAATCATCGCCTCGAAGGCTTCGACCTGTTCCTTCACCGTGAAGTCGCAATGGCTGGGCGCGCGGATCGCCCGCTGCACCAGCAGCTTGTCGCTCTTGTTGGCCTTCGCGCGCAGCTTGTAGATCTGCTGCATGCTGAACGGCACATACATGTCGCCGAGGGTGTGGATGGACACCACCGGCACCTTGAAATCGCCGTTGACGGCAGGGATCCAGCGTAGGCCGTCAATGCGCTGGCGGTTGGCATCGGCGGCGGCGCCCAGGCGTTGCACCAGGGCGTTGAACGCGGCTTCCTCGGCCGAGACGGCCGGGTCGTCGTCGAACTGATAGACGAAGCGCTTCGTATCGAGCGTGTTGCGGTTCAGGATGCCGTTGACCGTGCCGTCGCTGCCGAAGGTGCCCCAGACCACGTTCTGCAACGCGGTGTTGCCGAAGCCCTGCGCATAAACCGGGCGCTCGCCCCCGGTCAGGTGCTTGACCACCTGGTACAGCAGCATGCCTTCGGCGGTAGGCACGGTGCTGAATGTCGTGAACAGCTTGCCGCGCACGTCGGCGGCGATGCCGGCGAACTCGCGGGTCGGGTGATGCACATGGCCGGCCAGTGCCTGCGCGACGGTCTGGTAGGCGGCGAAGTAGTCGAACAGCTCGGTGTCGCCCATCACGCCGCACATCGGCACCGCGCCGTCGTACTTCGTCTTGTTGACAGCGGTCTTCTTGGTTTCCTCCTCCACCGCAGCACCGGCGATATGCCCGCCCATCGAATGGCCGACGATGTAGGTCTTGTGAGGCGCGTGGAGCTTGCGGCCGCGTTCGGCGGCGATCTTCTTGAAGCTGTTGGCCAGCAGGTTCGTGTCTTCGACCCCGGCACGCACGTCGTAGTAGTTCTTCGTGTAGCTTGATGCCGCCCATGCATAACCGTTTTCGATCAGGTGGCGGCGGATCGACGGCATGGTCACGCCCAGCACCGGTCCGGTGCCGGCGTAGCCGTGCGCGTACATGACCAGCTTGCCGTTCCAGTTGTGCGGCACTTCGATGCGGTAGAGGGAGCCGTCGAGCAGCCCGGCCCAGCGGTCGGTTTGCACTCCGGCGCCGGCCAGCGACCTGAACCCGGCACCGCCATCCGCGGCCTGCTCGTAATCCGCGGCGGCCATCGGGTCGGCCGGCACGAAGCTGCGTCCGTCGTGCTCGCGGCTTTCTTCCTTGGGCTTGCCTTTCTCGGCATCCGGGTGCTTGGCGTGCCGGGTCTCCTCGGCGGCGAGGACCGCGACATTCTGGCCGCCCAGCGCCTGGCTGTCGCTGCCGGAACCGCCGCAGGCGGCGAGCAGGGCGCTGGCGGCAAGCATCAGCGGGGTGGCGAAGTTTCCATTGTTCTTCACTGCCTGTCTCCTTGTCGTTTTGTCGGGAATGACCGCCGTGCTCCGCTTCAAGAACGGTCGTGCGGAAAATTAAAAATATGACAAAACGTGCAAGGAAAAGAGGCGGTGTGGAAATCCGTTGAGTTCGTTCAACAACCGTTGCTTGCGGTCATTTGAAGCGACGGGAAGGGAGTGGGCGCCGGCACGGCGCGCGCATCAGTTGCCGATGCGCGTGGCCAGCGGGAGTGTCGGGCAGGTCAGGCGGGCGCCGGCCCAGTTTGCGCGGTCGCGGGCATTGCCGTCTCCGGCGTCGGTGACGACCAGCCGCAGTTCGCGCGTACCGGTGACGTCGATGTTGATCGCCTGGCGCGGCTCGCCGCCGCGCACCACGTCGCTGTCGAAGACCAGCGCGTCATCGAGGTAGACCTGGAACACGGCCGACCCCTGCTCGCCGGCCGAGTCATCCAGTCCGATGTCACTGATCAACCGCCCGGCGCAGATGCCTTCGAGCTGAAAGCTCAGGCTGGATGGTGCGAGCACGCCGATGCCTTTCGGATACGGTACGCCGTTCAGCGCCATCGGCACGCCGCCGTAGGCCGTGTCGCGCTCGAACGGGCCGAGACCGTTCTCCGGCACGCCCGAAGGGGCGAGTTCGCTGAGCTGGAAGCGCGGGAAGATGTCGCGCGAGACCGAGCGTGCCTGGCCCGCCGAATCCTCGGCCCGCAGCGTGAAGCGTATCCAGGTGTTCGCTGTGGTGGCTTCGAAGTCGGGCACAGTGACGGTGCCGCTGTCCACGCCGCGCCGGTGCGGGATGAACGGATGCGTGTGGGTGTCGTGGTGGAAGTTCGCCAGCCAGGTGAGCGCCGAGGGCGCAAGCTGGCCATCCTCGGCGTCCGTCGCCGCGCCCGAAAACGTGATCGTCATCCCCGGCTGGTAGCGGTCGCCTTCCTCGGGCCTCAGGATCGTCACGTCGGGCAGGCGGTCGGTCGTCATGCGCAGCGTGGCCGGGCGCGACGTGGTGTTGCCATGGGCGTTGCGCAGCACCGCCTGGAACTGCGCGCCGTCGTCGGCGGTGCCGGTCTGCGGCAGGGTATAGGTGGCAGCGGTCGCCCCGGGGATGTCAACGCCGTTGCGCTGCCACTGTATCTCCTGCGCGTCCGCCGCCAGCACGCTGAAGGTGGCGGCGTCGCCGACATAAACGAGCTGGTCCTGCGGCTGCCTTGCGATGCGCGGGGCAAGCGAACCGGTGTACGTGATCTTGCCGAGCAGGCCCCGGTCGTCGCCCTGTCCGGCTTCCCCGACCGTGTGGCGCGTCAGGTAGTAGAGCGATCCGTCGGGCGCAACGGCCAAGCCGATCGGGCCGGCAAGCCCGCTGGCAAAAATTCTGTCCGCGTCCGGGGCCTGCGGGTCGATCCGGTAGATCGCGCCGCTGCAATAGTCGGCGAACAGGTAGAGGTTGAGGTATTCCGACGGGAACTGCTGGATTGTCGGATCGTAGAATGCGCCGCCGGTCACCGCGCAGCGCCGGTTGCCCTCGTCGTCCGGCTCGTGACCGTAGATATGGAGCGCATCGGAAAAGCGCGCGTCGCCGACTTTGCCCTCGTAGTAAGGCCAGCCGTAGTTGGCACCGGGTTGCGCATCGATGATCTCCTCGAAGCTGCCCGCGCCCACGTCGTTGACGAAGATGCGCCCGGTTTCTTCCTCGATGTCCATCGTGTACGGGTTGCGCAAACCCAGGCTGTAGGTGCCGGGATAAGCACCCTCGACGCCGGCGAAGGGATTGTCCTCGGGGAAGCTGCCGTCGTGGTTCAGCCGCAGCAGCTTGCCGAACGGGTGGTCGAGGCGCTGGGAGAACGAGTCGCCGGCCGGCGTGACATGGGTGTTCTCGTGCCCGCCGACGGCCACGTACAGCTTGCCGTCCGCGCCGAAGCGCATCGCGCCGCCGACATGGAAGGCCACGCGCGAGCCATCGACCGGATCGGGCGGAATCGGCGGCAGGTCGAGGATCACCTGTTCGCTGCCGGGAGCGGCAGCATCGCCTTGCGCCGTCACGCGCACGACGCGGTTGAAGCGCTGCTCGCCCTGCCGGATCGTGCAGTAGAAGTAGACGTGGCCGTTCGTCAGGAATGCCGGATCGTGGGTCGCGCCCATGCAGCCGGTCTCGACGTACGGGTCGGCAAACGGGACCGTGTAGAACGGTTCGGGCAGCAGCGCATCGTCCTTGACGATGTGCACAACGCCGTCCTGCTGCAACACCAGCACGCGGCCGTCCGGCAACGTATCCAGCGCGGTGGGACTTTCAAAGCCGCTGTGGATCCGGCTGTCAACGAAGCCGGAAGGCACCGTGGCAGCGAATGCGGTTCCGCCCGCAAATATTGCCAGCACGAGCGCGGCCAGCCGGCGCGCCGCCATGCCGGCGAGGCGTCGCGCGTGCGGCGCTTCGCAAAGCGGGGTGGGGAGCGCGTTGTACATGCTGTCTTCGATGATTCCACTTGAAGAGTAGAGAGCCCCCGTGCCGCCGCCAATCCGCACGGAACACAGTTTGACCGGCGTCAGCGTCCGGTCGTGGAATCGTTTCAGATCGCCAGCAACAGGCCGGCGTAGGCAAGCGCGCCGAGGGTAAAGGCGCCGAAGCGGCTTTCGCGGTCGTCGGGCAGTTCCTCCTTGAGCACATTGAGGACGATCGCGCCAATCAGGAAGGCCATCATGCCGGCCATCACCGGATCCGGAAGGTCCAGCCAGTGCGCGGCCACGCCGCCCAACACGGCACCTCCGGCCAGCAGCCAGCGGCCATAGTAGGCGTACAGATGCTTGTGGTGCTCGTACAGGCCATGATCGTTGACGGCGAAATGGACCGCGACGGCGACCGTAAACAGCGCCAGTTCGTGCCCGTCGCGCACACCTTCGTGCGCAAGCAGGTAGACCAGCAGCGCGTTGTAGAGCGTGAAGGCGCCGACGCTGATCCAGAACACACCGGGTGTCGTGGCGTCGCCCGGCTCGCGGTTCTTCGCGCGCGATTGCTTGGCCCAGTGCTCGAGTCCGTAGAACGCGCACAGCCCGAGCAGCGCAACCATGTACGCATGGTGCTGGACGATGGAGAATGCCGGCGCGTTCGCCTGGCGCAGGATGCGGTGGTGCCCATGCAGCTCGGGCAGCAAGTGCAGGAACGCATACGCGACCGCAATGCCGCCGCCGGCCGACAGCCAGCGGCTGCGCGGCTTGTAGGAAAGAAAGCGCAGATGGCCGGCGAGCAGGTGGACGATCGCCATGAAGGCCACCGCGATCCAGACCTGCACGCTGCCGTTCAACGGCCGTCTCCGGTCATGCTGATGGCCGCGCAGGTGCGTCGCCAGGCCTGTTCCAGGCGTGCCTGTTCATCGGCGTGGCGCAGCGCTGCGCGTCCATAGGCCACGACCAGCGAGGCTTCGCGCTCGACCGCCTTGCGGCGGCTCGGATGCATGCCCGCGCGCGCAATGGTTTCCAGCGCGTCCAGCATGCGCAGGTAGATCGCCAGGTTGGCGCCGGCCTGCTGGCGGATCTGCTCGAAGGCCAGGCGAAGATAGTCGGCAAAATCCGGGCAGCGCAGGCGCAGGGTGCGGCGTCCCTCCCAGGTTTCAGTTTCCGAGCTCAGGCGCCGCCGGCCAAGTTCGGCGAGGATGCCGGTCAGGTAATCGACGCACATGGCGGCTGTCGTGCTGTCGTTGACTGATGCTGAGATTGCCCGCAGTGCAATGTCGGCGAGCTGGCGGATTCCGACGGAGACATCCTGTTCGACGGTCCGTTGCGCGCCGATCGAAAAGCAGCGGTTGACCGCGGCCATCAGCGCGTCATCCGGCCGCTGCGTGGCATGCATGACGGGTTCGCCCTCGATCACGAATTCCCCGACCGCGCGTTCCATCTTCAACTGCACGCCGTTCTCGCCGGCCGTGCGTGCAAGACTGGGCGAATCGATGGCCTGGATGTATCCGGTTGCATTGGCAGGCACCGGGAACCAGGCGAGCTGTGTGTCGCTGGAATCGTCTGCCGATGCGCGCTCGGGTTCAGCGCCGGCCTCCCGCGCTTCCTGCGGGAACAGCTTGCGCGCGGCCTCCACGGTATCGCGGCCGAGCGTGGAGACGATGCTTGAGA
The DNA here is from genome assembly GCA_035540575.1 of Noviherbaspirillum sp. Classification (GTDB taxonomy): domain Bacteria; phylum Pseudomonadota; class Gammaproteobacteria; order Burkholderiales; family Burkholderiaceae_D; genus Noviherbaspirillum. The sequence goes on along the minus strand of DATLGF010000400.1, from coordinate 1,579 downwards.
CCTCGATCGAGTACGCCATATGGTGGATGAACGCGATCAGGAATCCGACCCCGACCAGCGCAAGGATGAGCCCGAGCGTGACACCGATCGCCGGAACGAATTCGGGCTCGCTGCTGCTGACCGTGCGCAGCACGATCAGCGCATACACATAGACGCCGACGAACACGCCCAGCACCGTCTTGGTCAGCGTGCTGCCCATGAAGGTACGGATGACGCGCGGCGTGTAGGTCGAGGCGGCGCTGGAAAGCACCAGCACCGTGATCGAAAAGGTGAGGGCGCCGATGCTGATCATCGCGGCGGCGATCACTTCCAGCGTCCCGCGCGCCCCATCGGCGCTGCCGGTAAACAGGCGCGGCCAGTCGGGAAGGTCGCCGCTGTCGACGCGCCCGTCGAGCACGATCGAGAGAACGGCCAGCAATACGGAAAAGGAGACGATCAGCGCCGGAATGAACCAGAGGCTGTATTGAATATTGCGCCAGATCCCGAGCAGCCGTTTCATCGCCGTGCAGCGGGCAAGACCGGTCCCCGCGGTTGAAGCAGCGATCGACGCGCCATCTTCAGTCGCTCGCGTAGGCGATCGTCGACAGAATGCTCAGTTCCGCCTTGCGACTGTCGAGCCGTGTGTGCTGGACGACAATCGGCACGTCGGACTCGATCACGCTCGCATAATCGGTGTCGCGCGGAATCGTTTCGGGGTCGTTCAGGTCGTTGAAGCGCAGGTGCAGCGTGCGCTGCGGCGGAATCACCAGCTTGTATGGGCCCGCCGGTCCGCGGTCCTTGAAGAACACCGTGATGCGCACGCGCGCCTGCGTCTCGCCGGCATTGAGGATGCAGGCGGTTTCATGGCTGATCAGGGCGGGATCATTGCTGGTGCTCGCGGAAGGAATCATCCCTTCGGCAATCGCCCAGCGGCGTTTTCCTATTGGTTGCATCGGTTCTCCTTGTTGTGCTGGTCAAGCGCAGGTGGTTGGGGTGTCGCGCCGCTTTCCCGGTCGGGCACGCCCCCGTGCAATGTCGTTCCCGCGCAGGCGGGAACCCAGTTCGAACGCGTGCAGGGCTGCGTGCCCGCGAACCGGGCTCCCCGGCCGCGCGGGGGCTTGCCGAGGCGAGCAACAGGGCGTGTCGGTGCGCGGGGCGAACGACGCTGGGCCCCGGCTTTCGGCGGCGCGACGGTGGGGGCGAATGACCGTGCCGCGCGCACCTCAGCGTCCATGCCCGCCCTCCAGCGCCATGCGCATCACCTGCGCCAGGTGCAGCGGCTCGCGGCCGGTGGTCTGCACGATCTGCTCGCGGCAGCTGAAGCCGTCGGCAATGATCAAGGTATCTTCCGCGGCCGATCGTACGGCCGGCAGCAGCACGCGTTCGCCGCAGGCGATCGACACGTCGTACTTGTCCTTCTCGAACCCGAACGAACCGGCCATGCCGCAGCAGCCGGAATCGAGCATCTCGAAGTCGACGCCGAGCTTTTCCAGCACGGCCGTCTCGGCATCGGTGCCCAGCACCGACTTGTGGTGGCAGTGCGCATGGACGGTCGCGGCGCGCCGCAGTTCGGGCAGCGCCAGTCCACTCCGTTCCTTCT
>DATLGF010000399.1:0-2921 GCA_035540575.1 Noviherbaspirillum sp. | reverse complement strand
AGGTGATCGAGATCACCGCCGACGACATCGATCGCCTGAAGAACAGCAGTTCGCGTCTGCGCGTCGGAACCCGCATGACTCGCGCCGAAGCCTTGCATCTGTCGCTGATGAGTTCGGAGAACCGGGCGGCATCGGCGCTCGCGCGCCACTATCCGGGCGGCACGCCGGCCTTCGTCGCCGCCATGAACGCGCGCGCGCGCTCACTCGGCATGCGCAACACCCGCTTCGTCGAATCGACCGGCCTGTCCAGCGAAAACGTGGCGTCCGCCCACGATCTAACCAGGCTGGCCGTCGCCGCATACCGCCATCCGCTGATTCGCGACTATTCCACGCATCCGCGCCATGCGATCGCGGCGGCCGGCGGCCATCAGCTCCAGTACATGAATTCGAACCGACTGGTCGATCATCCCGACTGGGACATCGGCTTGCAGAAGACCGGCTACATTTCCGAGGCGGGGCGTTGCCTGCTCATGCAGGCGCGCGTCGACGGACGCCCGGTCGTCATGGTGTTTCTCGATTCACGCGGCAAGGATTCGCGGCTCGGAGACGCGGCGCGCGTGCGCAAGTGGCTGGAAACCGCGGAGCAGACGACAATGACGACCGCATCCGCCCGAAGCAGCTGCTTTTCCGCGCCCCCCGGCGCGTAACCGGCGGTTCCGCTGCGTTCTGCCCGGCAGTTTCGATTGTGTTACATTGGCCCCTTTGTTTGGATGGGTAATGCGCGTCGGTCGTCAAGCCGATTGCTGTCCTGCCCGCTGGCCGTGTTCCCGAGTTCGGCGTGCAGCAGGCATGCGCAAGATCAGTCCTGCCGGAATCTTTTCGTGAGATAGTCCAGCCCGTGTTTACGCCAAAGGTCCTACTTGTCAATGACGATGCCGCCAGCCTGCTCGCGCTGGCGAGTCTGCTTTCCCAGGATCAGGGGCACGAAGTCATCACCGCTCGCTCGGGCGAGGAGGCGCTGCGCCACGTGCTCAAGCACGATTTCGCGGTAATCCTGCTCGACGTCAGCATGCCCGGCATGGATGGCTTCGAGACCGCCGAAGCCATTCACTCCCATCCCCGCTCCGCTTCGGTGCCGATCATTTTCGTGACCGCGCATTATTCCGATGAAATGCACAGGCTGAAGGCGTATCAGCGCGGCGCGGTCGACTATCTCTTCACGCCGATCATTCCGCAGATTCTTCAGACGAAGGTAGCGGTGTTCGTCGAACTGGCCAAGAAGAACCTCCAGTTGCAGCACCAGAAGCAGGAGCTGGAGCAGCTGAACCAGGCGCTGCAGGAACAGCGTCGCCAGGATCTGGAGCACATCAACGAGCGGCGCCAGGCCGAGGAAGCGCTGCGCCAGTCGCGTGAAGAACTGCGCCAGCTGGCCAGCTACCAGGAACGCATCAAGGAAGACGAGCGCAAGCGCATTGCGCGCGAGATCCATGACGAGCTCGGGCAGAACCTGCTTGCACTGCGCATCGACGTGGCGATGCTGCATGCGCGCACCGGTGCAGCTCATCCGAAGCTCAACAAGAAAGTGAACGCGGTGCTGGACCACATCGACAGCACGATGAAGGCTATGCGCGCGATCATCAACAACCTGCGCCCGACAGTGCTGGACCTTGGTCTTTCCGCGGCGATCGAGTGGCAGGTCAAGGAGTTTCAGCGGCGCACCGGAATCGTATGCGAGCTGACCATGGCCGACAAGGACATGGTGGTCGACGACAACCGTGCGACCGCGCTGTTCCGCATTCTGCAGGAGTCACTCAATAATGTGTTCCGTCACGCACGCGCCACCCGCGCGCGCATCGAGGTTCAGAAGCGCGACGGGCACCTGTTCATGAGCGTCGCCGACAACGGAGTCGGCATCTTCCCTGGCTGCCGTCGCAAGGCCAATTCCTTCGGCCTGGTTGGCATCAAGGAGCGTGTGAGCACGCTGGGCGGCGACTTCCAAATCGAGTCGGGAGAAGAGAAGGGCACCTCGCTGACCGTATCCATACCGGTCGCACCCGAGTCCGATGCCGCTGCCGCTGCGCCGCCTTCCGCTGCTGCCGCCACCTCCACCGCGCGCGGCCAGCGCCGCAGCGGCCGGCGCAAGAACGAAGCCGGCACCGAAAAGGTCAATTGACAATCGGGCATCAGGGTTGAGAATCCTCAATACTGCTTGATTTGAGCCGCGCCCCCGAGCATTGCTCCGTTGCCGCTGTACGCCCTTTGCCAGACAATAGCCGCTCGATTTGCCCGACGACAACACGCGTCGCGCGAAGGCCCCGACAAGCCGGGGCTGCAGCATCGCTTGCCGGCGTTTGACCGGCTGAACTCATGCATCCCAGCCCCGCCCTCCGGACTCAAGGCCGGAAGGCGGGGCGACCCTTTGCAGGAACGATCAGGAGAACTGGTGTGGATATAAGGCCGGAATGGACCGACGAACTCGACGTCAAGGTATTGCTGGAAGTGCTGACGGCGGTGAAGAAGGGCGACTTCTCGGCGCGCATGCCGGCACATTGGAGCGGGCCGGCGGGCAAGATCGCCGACACGCTCAACGACATCATCGAAACCAATGACAAGCTGGCGGGTGAGGTCGAGGAGGTTGCCCGTGCGGTGGGGCGCGAGGGGCGCCTGAACCAGCGCGCCTCCAGTGCCGGGACCGGCGGCGGGTGGTCCGACATCGTCAAGTCGGTCAATACCCTGATCGACGATCTCGTGCATCCGACCACAGAATTGGCGCGCGTGGTCAGCGGCGTTGCCAAGGGCGATCTGTCCCAGCGCGTCGGCACCGAGGTCGACGGCCGGCCGCTGATGGGCCAGTTCCTCACTGCTGCCACGGCGGCCAACACGATGGTCGACCAGCTGTCGGCATTCACGTCGGAGGCCGCGCGTCTTGCGCACGAAGTCGGGAACGAGGGGCGCCTGGGTGGCGCTGCGCATGTCCCCGG
>DATLGF010000398.1:0-2911 GCA_035540575.1 Noviherbaspirillum sp. | reverse complement strand
CGCGTGCAGCGATACGCGGTCCTCGGCGGTTTCGGCCTGTTCGATCTGGTCAAGCATGTGCTGGAGATTCTCGAGCTTGTCGGGCATGGGCGCGCGTGGTCGGAGCAAGGCAGGAGGGCGTGCATCCTTGCTGGCGCTAGCGAAACGCATGCCCGGCTACCTGCTGCGCGAGCGCGGCCAGTAGCGGCCAAGGGCAATGCCGGCGATAAACACGGCGGCCACCGATACCACTTCCATTCCCGTGATCTCGCGCGCTTCGTTTGCCGCCGGCGCCGCGGGAACGGCCGTGCCCGCGGTCTGCACGCCCTGCACGCACAGCTGCGCACCGTCTGCCAGCAAGCAGGACTGCGCGGCCGGGCAATCCGCCGTCTCGCGTGCCGGCGCCTGCGCGCGGCACAGGCCGGCATCCTGCAAGGTCTTGATCACGGTTTCCGGTTCGCGGGTGAACACTTCGGTCATGGCGGGCTCCATCTGGCAGTAGGCGCGTCATGATACTTCGCGTGGTGATGCCGCACGCCGCCAGATTGCGTCTTGCACTGATCATGCTGTCGACATCGCTTCCAGCAGCGCGCGGCACACCGCCGTGCGCACCGCCGCCCACGCGTGGCGGCCGGCGCGCACGTGCTTCTGGTTGATCTCCAGCTCGATGCCGAGATAGCGCTCGCCATGCAGGCCGCGCAGGCTGGTCGTCAGGCCGTCCGCAGTGCCGAGGTAGGGGTAGTTCATGCGTACCGTCAGCCCAGGCGCGATCCGCCGCAGCGCCGCGCCCCAGCGCTCGCACAGCGACACTTCCGGGCCGCGCCCGGGATCGAACAGCAGGCCCACGTCGGCCTCGCGCGACATGCCTTGCCACTCCGGCGTGAAGCTGTGGCTGGAGACGTGCAGCACGCTGGCGCCGCCGTCGAGCGCCTGGGCGACGCGGGTCATGACCTTGCCGCGAAACGGCAGGTAGTAGCGGTTGACGATCTCCTCGCGCAGCGCCGGATCGATGTCGCGCGTGAGCTCCGAATACAGATCGGGCTGGCCGATCGAACGGTTCAGGTCGATCAGCAGCCGGCTGACCGGGGAGATCACCAGCGGCGCATCGAGCGCACGCGCCAGTTCGCGTGCCATGCGCAGCGAGCCGATGTCGTAGCCGCGATGGCTGCGCAGCAGCGCGCCATGGCCGCGAAAGAAATCGGCATAGCGCGAAGGAATGCGGTTGCCGGCATGCTCGCAACTGATCAGGCAGAAGCGGGCCGGCATCTAATCCGCCATGAACTGCCGGCCTTCGCGCAGGCAGTCGCACAGGGTGCGATAGATTCCGGCGAGCCGCTCGCGCGACGGGGACGCGCCGGCGGCGCGCAGCAAGCGGGTGGACAGCGTGCCCTGCGCGAGGATTGTGGACAGCGGGCGGGCCCATTGCTGCCAGTCGGGCTCGCGCGCGGCCAGCCGGTCGATCAGTGCGTCCCACACTTTCGCCGCGGCACGCGGGCCGGTGCCGAGTCCGAACAGGCGCAGGTAGTCGTCGTTGTCGATGCCGGCGTTCTCGCCGTCGCGCACGCAGGCGCGCAGCAGTTTCGCCAGGGCCTGCGTGGACAGGTTCTGCTGTGCGGCCAAGTCGCCCGTCTCGTAAAGCATGCGCGCCGCGCCGATCGCCGCCGCAGCGATCGCGAGATCGGCCTGCGGGCATTCCTGGCTGTCGATCACGCGGATCTCGATCGCGCTGCGGTCGAAGCGGGCGATCGCCCCGCGTGAATTGAGCCATTCGTGCTGCAGCACCTGCTCGGGGTCGAGCGGGACGATCGCCCGGTACATCGGTTCGAGGATGCGCATCGCATACTCCGCGTGGGAGCTGGCGTTCTCCGGTATGACCTCTCCGGTGATGGCCGGGAAGGCTGCGGCATTGTTCCAGTACACCTGCATCCGGTAGTCCGCATAGCCGGTGGCGCGCCCCTCCGCGAACGGCGAACTGGCCGCAAGCGCCGGCAGGATAGGCAGCACGCAGCGCACGGCGGCATGCAGGCGGGCGAACTCTTCGTCGCCGCGAAACGGCAGATTCACGTGCATGCTCTGCAGATTCGCCCAGCCGTGCGCACAGCAATCGAAAATGCGGTGATAGGCGCGGTAGATCGCGTCGTTGTCGTGCGGCCAGAGCCGGGTTTCCTCGCGCGGATTCATCCACGGATGCATCGCGCCCGGCATCAGGCGCGCGCCGAATGGCGCCAGCCGCCGCTCGAGTTCGCCGGGCTCGGCGGCAAATGCCGGCGCAAGTTCGGCAAGGCTTGCCGCCGGTTCGCGATTCTTCACCTCCAGCACGTGCAGCACCAGTTCGTTCGACCAGCCGAGCGCCCCGCGCGCGACCTCCGCGCACGGGACGCCCTCATGCTGCAGGATGCGGTCGGCGATCGGCAGCACACGCAGGTCATCGTCTGCGACGATCATGTACTCGATCTCGATGCCCACGCACTGGAAGGCCGCGAATGCCGAAACGGTCATGGTGCGCGCGTCCTCATTGCGGCATCGGCACCGATGCGCTTGCGGAACACGCCCATCACCTCGCGATAGAGCGCATCCCCCAGCACCGCGTCCTCGTTGCCGGCGTCGACGTTCGGGTTGTCGTTGATCTCGATGACCACCACCTGGCTGCCGACCTGCTTCAGATCCACGCCGTAGAAGCCGTCGCCGATCAGCGCCGCCGCCTCGACCGCGGTGCGCACCACTTCGTCCGGCGCTTCGCCGATCGAGAGCGCTTCGGTGCGGCCTTCGCTCATGCGCTGCGACTCGTGCTTGATGACCTGCCAGTGGCCGGGCGCCATGTAGTACTTGCAGACGAACAGCGCACGTCCGTCGAGCACACCGATGCGCCAGTCGAATTCGGTCGGCAGGAATTCCTGGGCCAGCAGCAGTTCTGAGCTCTGCAGCATGCGAT
>DATLGF010000397.1:0-5596 GCA_035540575.1 Noviherbaspirillum sp. | reverse complement strand
GAACAAGGTCGCGGTCGGCGACCGCGACCTTGTTCGGCTCGACGCCGTGTTCACGAAACATTTCCATCGCAATCTGCGGATACGAGCCTTCCTCCGGCGCCCAGATCCACGGCATTGCCGCGATCTCGGCCCAGCCCGCGTCGGCAATGCGCACGGCCCAGTCGCAGGGCGCGACGATCCGGTATGTCATTTCGGTCAACAGCGTCGCGGTCACGTCGGCTTGCCGCACCGGGCCGACGAAGAAACCGCAGTCCAGATCGCCCTTGCGCACCGCGTTCATCACCCAGCCGGACAAGCCGTGGTGGGTTTCGATCTCGACCTGCGGATGACGGGCGCGCATCGCGCTCATGAATTGCCCCAGGCGAAGAAACCTTGCGTCGATAACAGTGCCTAAGAGAATCTTCGCGGGCAGTTGCGCGCCCATCTGCCGCGCGTGCGCCTTGAAGCCGCGCACGTCGGCAAGGAGCTTTTCCGCTTTCGGCAACAGCGCCGCGCCGGTCGCCGTGGTCACGACACCCGACGCGCGCCGTTCGAACAGCAGCACGCCGAGATCCTCTTCCAGCGCCTTGATCTGGCCGCTGACGGTCGGCTGGCTCAGGTGCAGCTCGCTGGCCGCCTTGGTGAAATTGCCATGCCTGGCAACAGCAACGAAGGCGCGCAGTTGATAGATCTCCATGGGTGCAGGGCATGCGGGGGAAAACCCGAAGGTTAATGCGTTATCGGAATTTCCGATAGCTCCATCGAAATTGACCGTTGGACGCTGTGACCGCGCCTCCCTAGAGTGTCATGCAACGGAAACACGGCACAACGCGGCACCGGTCGCGCCGCTGACCGGCACGCAAACAGGAACCACACGCATGTACAGAATTGGCATTGACGTCGGCGGCACCTTCACCGACTTTACGCTGCTCAACGAGGACACCTTCGAGATCGCCTACTTCAAGATTTCGTCGACTCCGAAAGATCCGTCCGAGGCGATCCGCAACGGCATCGCCCAGATGCTGACCGAGCACCGCATCGCGCCGGAACAGCTTTCCTTCGTCGGCCACGGCACGACGGTGGCCACCAACATGATCATCGAGCGCCGCGGCGTGCCGACCGGCCTGATCACGACGCGCGGTTTCCGCGACGTGCTGGAGATCGGCCGCCAGACCCGCCCGAACCTGTTCGACTACAGCGACGGCAAGCCGGAACCGCTGGTCGCCCGCGAGCATCGCTTCGAGATCACCGAGCGCATGGGCGCCGACGGCGAAGTCATCACGCCGCTGGACAGGAATGAACTCGAAGCCGCGATCGCGCAACTGCGCGAAGCCGGCGTGCAGGCGGTCGCGATCTGCTTCCTGCATGCCTACCGCAATCCGGCGCACGAGCAAGAGGCGCGCGAGATGGTCGAGCGCATGCTGCCAAATGTGTATGTGAGCGTGTCGTCCGAGGTGCTGCCCGAGTTCCGCGAGTACGAGCGCCTGTCGACCACGGTGCTCAACGCCTACTCGGGCCCGAAGATGCAAGCCTACCTGGATCGCCTGTCCAATGGCGTGCGCGAAATGGGCATCCCGCAGGATCCGTACACGATCCATTCCAACGGCGGCCTGATGTCGATTCCCACCGTGCGCCGCTTCCCGGTACGCACCTGCCTGTCCGGTCCCGCCTCCGGCGTGGTCGGCTCGGCGGTGGTCGGCATGGCCGCAGGCTTTCCGAACGTGATCACCTTCGATGTCGGCGGCACCAGCACCGACGTCTCGGTCATCAAGGATGGCAAGCCGGTGTTCACCTCGAACCGCCTGGTGGCCGACTACCCGATCAAGATGCCGATGGTCGACATCCACGTGATCGGCGCCGGCGGCGGCAGCGTGGCCTGGATCGACGACGCCGGAGCGCTGAAGGCCGGACCGCACAGCGCGGGCGCCTTGCCGGGGCCGGTCGCCTACGGCCGCGGCGGCACCGAACCGACGACCACCGACGTCAACGTCTGCCTGCACCGGCTGAACCCGGTGTCGCTGCTGCGCGGTCGCCTGGCGATCGACGAGGCCGGCGCGCGCAACGTGATCGACACCAAGGTCGCGCAGCCGCTCGGCCTCGGCCTCGAAGCCGCCGCCCACGGCATCCTGCGCATCGTCACCGCGAACATGAGCCGGGCGATCCGCTCGGTCTCGACCGAACGCGGCTACAACCTGTCCGAATTCGCACTGTATGCGTACGGCGGCGCCGGTCCGCTGCACGCGGCGGAAGTGGCCGAGGAATGCGGCATCCCGACCGTGATCGTCCCGCAGGAGCCGGGCACGATGTGCGCTCGCGGCATCCTGCTCTCCGACGTGAGCCTGGATTTCGTGCGCACCGAGATCGCGCCGGCCAACGAGGAAACCTGGGCCAAGGTCTGCGCGTTCTTCGACGACATGACACGCGATGGCACGGCCTGGCTCGAACAGGAGAGGGTGGTGCCCGCACAGCGCGCGTTCCGGCGCTATGTGGAAGCGCGCTATGAAGGCCAGAACTACGAGATCGCTGTTGAACTCGACAGCGTCGATCCGAACGGCTTGCAAGCCTATCTCGAGCAGTTCCGTGCCGCGCATGTGAAGGAATATGGCTACGCCATCCCGGGACGTACCGTGCAGATCGTGAACTGCCGCACCGAGGCGATCGGCCGCGTGCCGAAGGCCGAGCTGCGCAAGGCCGGCGAAGGCCGCGCGGCGAACGTGGCCGATGCCGCGATCGGCGTGCGCGAAGTCTACTTCGGCGAAGGCGCCGGCTGGGTGCCGACCACCGTCTACGAGCGCAGCCTGCTGCCGGTGGACACCGCGATCGCCGGTCCGGCCATCATCGAGGAAATGAGTTCGACCACGGTCGTGCTGCCGCGGCACAGCTTCAAGGTCGACACGCTAGGCAACATCATTATCCGGGTACGCCCCGAGGAACACGCAGCATGAGCGACATTCAACACAGCGAACGCAAGTTCGACCCGATCGGGATGGAAATCTTCAGCAACCGGCTGCAGACCATCACCGAGGAGATGGGCAACAACCTGATCCGCTCCGCCTTTTCCACCAACATCAAGGAGCGGCGCGACTGCTCGGTCGGCCTGTTCGACGCGCGCGGCCGGCTGGTCGCCCAGGCTTCGCATATTCCGCTGCACCTCGGTTCGCTCAAGGGCGGCGTGGAAGCGGTGCTTGCCGCGGTGGACATCGCGCGCATGCTGCCCGGCGACGCCTACATGTGCAACGACCCGTACCTGGCCGGCGGCACGCACATGCCGGACATCTCTATCGTCACGCCGGTGTTCCATGACGGGCAGGTGCGCTTCTTCACCGCCAACATCGCGCACCACTCCGATATCGGCGGCAGCGTGCCCGGTTCGATCTCGGGCGGTGCGCGCAGCGTGTTCGAGGAAGGCCTGCGCATCCCGGTGATCCGCATCGTGCGCGGCGGCGAACTCGACGCCGACCTGCTGAACCTGCTTGCCAACAACACCCGCGAGCCGGAAGAGCGCATGCTCGACCTGAAGGTGCAGATCGCCACCAACCAGCGCGGCGCCGTCGCGGTGGAACAGCTGATCGCCCAGATGGGGCTGGCGAACGTCGAGAACATGATCGAGGACGTGCTCGACTACACCGCGCGCCGCCTGCGCAACCGGGTGCGCGAACTGAAGAGCGGCAGCTATGCGTTCACCAGCCATCTGGACGAGGACGGCTCGGGCACCGGCGACCCGGTGCCGATCGCGGTCACCGTCACCGTCGACGGCGAGCGCCTGAAGCTCGATTTCACCGGTTCCGGCGTCCAGGCCAGGGGCGCGCTGAACGTGCCGCGCAGCGCACTGGAAGCGACCGTCTACTACGCAGTCAAGGCGCTGCTCGATCCGCAGCTGATGCCCAACCATGGCATGTTCGCGGCGATCGAAATCTTCGCGCCCGAAGGCACGATCACCAATCCGCGCTTCCCGGCTGCGGTCGGCGCGCGCAGCATCACCTGCCAGAAGATCGCCGGCGCGATCTTCGGCGCCTTCCGCGGCGTGCTGCCGAAGGAGAAGGTGCTCGCCTCCGGCAACGACCTGCTGCCCGGCATCGTGTTTTCCGGCCGCCAGAAGCGCCGTGACGGCACCTATGTGTACATGGAGACGGTGGGCGGCGGCTCCGGCGCCGGCTTCGTCCGGGACGGCATGGACGCGGTGCAGGTGCACGTGACGAACAGCTCGAACCTGCCGGTCGAAGCGCTGGAAAACGAATACCCGCTGCGCATCGTCGAGTATGCGCTGGTGCAGGACTCGGGCGGAGCAGGGCGGCAGCGCGGCGGCCTGGGCATCGCGCGGGAAGTGATGGCGCTGGAGGACGGCACGGTCTTCACGGCCCGCTCCGACAGCCACCTGTTCGGTCCGGCCGGCGCCTTCGGCGGCAAGGATGGCGGACGGGCGCGCCTGATCCGCAATCCAGGCACCCCGAACGAGGCGGCACTGCCGTCGAAGACCTCGAACCTGGTGCTGAAGGCAGGGGAGACGGTCAGGATTGAAACACCGGGCGGGGCCGGATACGGCCCGCCGGAAGACCGCTCGCCGGCGCTGCTCGCAGCAGACCTGCGCGGCGGCAAGGTATCGCGTAGTGCTGCACAACGCGACTACGGCCCCGACAAGCTGGCAATGGCGCTGGGCAGCGGGACCGAGGCAACAGCAGCAAACAAGTAGCACAGAGCGGCGAGGCCCGGTGACCCGGTTCTCGCCTTTTTACATTTTCAGGGAGTGATTCAATGAAACTTCTGTCCCGCGTTCTTTCCGCATGCGTTCTGAGCATGACTGCGGCCAGCGCCATCGCCAGTGGCTATCCGACCAAACCGATCACGATGATCGTGCCGTTCGCCGCCGGCGGTTCCACCGACGGCGTCGCCCGCGCGATCGCCCAGCAGCTCGGTGAACGCCTCGGCAAGCCGGTCATCGTCGAAAACAAGGCCGGCGCCGGCGGCACCATCGGTTCGCACTTCGTCGCGCGCGCGCAGCCCGACGGCTACACGATCCTGCTCGGCACTGTCAGCACCAATGCTGTGGCCGGCTCGCTGTACGAGCGGCTGCCGTACGACACCGTGAAGAGCTTCACGCCGATCACCGAGATCGCGACCGTTCCCGAACTGCTGGTCGTCCATCCGTCGGTGCCCGCGAAGAACGTGAAGGAACTGGTCGAGTACGTGAAGGCACGCCCGAACCAGCTCTCGTTTGCGTCGGCCGGCCCGGGCAGCGCAAGCCACTTGGCCGCCGAACTGTTCATGTCGATGACCGGCACCAAGATGGTCCACGTGCCGTACCGCGGCAGCGGCCCGGCGCTGCAGGACACGCTGGGCAACCACACCCAGGTGATGTTCGACGTGGTGATGACCTCGCACTCGCACGTGCGTGCCGGCACGCTGCGCGCGCTTGGCGTCACCAGCAGCGCGCGTTCCTCCGTCGTGCCGGACGTGCCCACGGTGGCCGAAGCCGGCGTGCCCGGCTATGAGGCGATCGTCTGGTTCGGCGTGTTCGGCCCGGCCGGCATGCCCGCCGATGTCACCAACCGCCTGCAGCAAGAGATTGCCGCCGCGCTGAAGACCCCGAAGCTGCAGGAGCTGCTGGCCGCCCAGGGTG
>DATLGF010000396.1:0-3285 GCA_035540575.1 Noviherbaspirillum sp. | reverse complement strand
GGCACCTGGCTCCACCTCCGTGGTGCGTCCGAAAATCGTGCGCGCAAGGCCGGCGTAGAAGCGGATCTCGGAGATCGTGCCGGCGAGCTCGGCCTGGGCGGGCTTGAGCAGCTTGCCGGTCTCGCGTGCGAGCAGCATCGCGAGCTCTTCGCTGCGGCGCTCGACGCGGTCGGCGAACTCGAGCATCACGGCCGCGCGCAAGCGCGGCGCGTGCGCCCAGTCGCTGTAGATGAAGGCCTGGCGCGCCGCCGCGATGGCCGCTTCGGCCACGCCGACGTCGGCGTCGGCAAACTGGCCGAGCACTTCGCCGGTGCTCGGGTCGATGCTGTCGGCAGCGGCGCCGCCGAACGGCGCCCACTGACTGCCGATCCACGGTTGGGCAATGGAAGTCATCTGGTTTCCTTTCCGGTTCTGGTTCAATGCATGACGGAGCCGCCGTCGACGACGACCGTCTCGCCTGTCATGAAGGCGCAGTCGTCGGAGGCAAGGAACAGCAGCGGCCGGATCAGGTCTTCCGGCATCTGGTCGCGCTTGATCGCTCGGCTGGCGATCACGGGCCCGGTCAGTTTTTCGCGCATCGCCTCGTTCTGGATCACGCCTTCGCTGAGTACGAGTCCCGGCGCAAGTGTATTGACGCAAATGCCGTCACCGCCGACCTCGCGCGCCAGCGCGCGCGTGAACGCCAGGATCGCGCCCTTGGAGGTCACGTAGTGCAACAGGTTCGGCGTACCCTTGAACGGCGTGCCGGACGAGATGTTGACGATGCGGCCGTAGCCTTCGCGGCGCATGAACGGCACCACCGCCTTCGCGCACAGGAAGGGCCCGCGCACATTCACCGCCATCACCTTGTCCCACTCCGCCACGTCGATTTCAGTGAACGGCTTGAGCTGCAGCGATGCGTAGACCGCGGCGTTGTTGACCAGGATGTCGATCCGCCCGAAGTGTTCGATCACGGCCTGCGCCATCGCATTGGCGGAGGCTTCGTCGGCCACGTTGACCGTGACCGACATCGCCTGCCCGCCGGCGGCCTCGATGTCCTTAGCGACGGCGGTGCCGTCAAGAATATCGGCGACGGCGACCCGCGCGCCTTCGGCCGCCAGTGCGCGCGCGTAGGCCGCGCCTATCCCTTGCGCGCCACCGGTGACGATGGCAACGCGATCTTTCAACTTCGTCATTGATTCCTCCGTAAAGATGAAGCGGGCGCCGCTGCAGTGCGGCGCCCTGCCCGATTACCTGTTGAGCAGCATGGTTACGAGTTGCGGCTGCCAGGACAGCAGCACCAGGATCAGCAGGGTGACGCCCAGGAACGGCAGCAGGGGCCGGATGATCTGTGCCGGCTTCACGCCCGTCACGCGCGCGGCGACATACAGTGCCGCACCGACAGGCGGCGTCAGCAGGCCCAGTGTCAGGTTCACGCAGACCACCACGCCGAAGTGATACGGGTTGATGCCGTACACCTGGGTCGCGACCGGCAGCAGGATGGGCACCAGCAGGATCAGCGCAGCGATGCCGTCGATCACGGTGCCCACACCAAGCAGCAGCACGGTGACCAGCAGCATGAACATGAACGGGTCCGAGGTGATCTGCTGCAGCAGCACCGCAAGCTGCTGCGGGATCTTCTCGAACACGATGACCCAGCCGAACACGCTGGCCGCCGCCACCAGGACCAGCACGACGCCGCTGTTGAGCGCCACGCGCAGCAGCATGCCGCCGATGCGCGACGAGCGGATTTCCTTGTGCGCGAATATCCCGACCAGCACCGCCATCAGCGCGCCAAGCGCCGCCGCTTCCGTCGGCGTCGTCAGGCCGCCGAGAATGCCGCCGATCATCACCGCCGGCACCAGCATCGACGGAATCGCCGCGCCGATGTTGTGCACCTTCTGCTTACGGTTCAGCCGTTCGCCGGGCGGATATTTATAGCGCCAGCCGAGCAAGGCAACGACGCAGATGAACGCGAACGCCATCAAGAGCCCAGGAATGATGCCGGCGATGAACAGGTCGCCGATCGAAATCTGGGCCAGCACGCCGAAGATCACGAACAGCATGGACGGCGGGATGATGGGCGCCAGCAGCGCGCCCGCGCAGGTAGTGGCGGTCGCAAAACCGGGGTCGTAACCCTTCTTTTCCATCTCCGGCACCATCACCTGGGCCATCACGGCGACCTGCGCATTTGCCGAGCCGACGATCGAGGCCAGGAACATGTTGGCCAGGATGTTGATGTAGGCGAGCCCGCCGCGCACATGGCCGACGAACACCGAGGCCAGCGCGACCAGGCGGCGGGTGATGCCCCCTTCGTTCATCAGTTCGCCGACCAGCATGAACAGCGGGATCGCAAGCAGCCCGTAGTTCTCCAGTCCGGCGAAGAACTGCTGCGGAAATGAAAGGTAGAGGACCGTGTTGCCGCTCAGATAAATGTAGGCCAGCGCGGTCATCGCGAGCACCAGCGCGATCGGCAGCCCGAGGAACAGCAGCGAGGTAAAGATAACGGCAATCATGGGCTTACTCCGCTGCGGCGGCACTGGCCGCGGGGACTTCGTCCACCTGCGCCCGTGCCGGCGCAGCCAGCGTATGCAGCAGGTTGGAAAGCGCGTGCACGCTGGTGGTGAACGCGACCAGGGGCACCACGAGCCAGAACCAGAATTTCTGCACGCCCAGTGTGGCGGTCGTGTCCTGGTACATGAAATTGAAGGTCTCGCCCGAGAACTCGGCGGTATCGAAACCCAGACGCATCAGGGTGATGGGGTCGAACCAGCGATAGCAGAGCACCAGCAGTGCGATGCCGAAGGTCAGGACCGCCACGTCGATCAGGATCTTCATCCCCTTCATCAGCAGCGGGGGGACGGCGTCGACCAGCATCGTGACCGACACCGCGTCGCGCGACTTCAGCGTGAGCGACATGCCGATCATCGCCAGCCAGACCATCGTCAGAATCGCCAGCTCGTCCATCCAGTAGACCGGCGTGCGCAAGGCCCGGGCCGTCGCGTTGATCAGGATCATGATCGGAAGCGCGAGCACGATGACGCGGACGGCGCCGCGCTCGGCGCGCGCGATGCCGTCGCTCAGGGTAGTAATGGCTTTCACCACGAGAAACTCTCCGGCTTGTCGGTTCCGCTCCGGCGCTCACCGCCACGGGCGGGGAGCGCCTGGGCACGGCCTCGGATTTACTTGATGGCGGCGGCCTCGCGGCGCAGATCGGCCAGCACCGGGGTGCGCTTGAGCCAGATCTCTTCCCACTGCTTGAGCATGTCGCCGAAGAATTCCGGCCCGGCCGGCACCACCTTGACC
>DATLGF010000395.1:0-5148 GCA_035540575.1 Noviherbaspirillum sp. | reverse complement strand
ACGCCCACACCGGCCGGCGAAGCCCTGCTTGCCCATGCGCGCCAGCTGCTGCGCGGCGCGGAGAAGATGCAGGGCGAGCTGAGCGAGTACGCAACGGGCGTGCGCGGCCATATCCACATCTATGCGAGCGTCTCGGCGATCGCCGAATTCCTGCCCGACGACATCAGCGCCTTCCTTGCCGAACACGGCAATATCCGCGTCGACATGGAAGAGCGGGTGAGCAGCCAGGTGCTACGCACGGTGGAAGAGAACAGCGCGGCCATCGGCGTCTGCTGGGATCTCGCCGATACCCGTGACCTGCAGGTCATTCCGTACAAGCGCGATCACCTGACGGCGGTGGTCCATCCGGATCATCCGCTGGCGCGGCGCAGGAAGGTGTCGTTCGAGGAGATCCTGGATTACGACCTGATCGGCCAGGCGCCGGAAAGCATGATGAACCTGTTCCTCGAACGCATGGCGGCCAAGCAGGGGCGCAGCGTGCGCAACCGCATGCATGTGGCCAGCTTCGAAGCGGTGTACCGCATCGTGCGCGCGAACCTCGGCATGAGCATCGTGCCGGCCGAGGCGATCCAGCCGTATCAGGCCACGCTCGGGCTGCGCGTGATCCCGTTGTCCGATTCATGGGCGCACCGGCGCTTCATCGTCTGCATGCGCGACTATGACGCGTTGCCGCTGCCGTCGCGGTTGTTCGTGGATTTCCTGCGCACGGACCAGGCGGGGAAAGACGAACGCGATTGAACCGGGCTGGCGGTACTCTGCTAGCCGGGATGTCATCCCATGCTGTGTCATCCACCGTGCCCGCCATCGCTCAATCCCCCAAACCCTGTAACTTTCCTCTCCTCACATCCATCTCGTTTCACGATGGATCCCCTTCCGAAATACCGCTTCAGCTTCCTTCCCGCGATGGCTATTCTTTCGCTGAACGAGGCGCCATGGCGCCCGGCAGAATGAAGGAAGAGACATGGCGAACAGCCAGATCGACGTGGTCGTGCAGGAAGTCGGCCTGCGCGACGGCCTGCAAAGCATTGCCGCAACGATGCCCACCGCCGACAAGAAGTGCTGGATCGACGCGGAATACGCGGCCGGCGTGCGCCACATGGAAGTGGCGTCCTTCGTCCCCGCGCGGCTGCTGCCGCAGATGGCCGATGCGGACGAAGTCATCGCCCACGCGCTCACCTATTCCGACCTCACCGTCACCGCGCTGGTGCCGAACCTGAAGGGCGCTGAAAAGGCGCTCGCATCCGGCGTGCACCGGATCGTCGCGCCGATCTCGGTCAGCGCCGCGCACAGCATGGCCAACGTGCGCAAGACGCCGATGGACATGATCGAGGAATTCCGCCGCATCCGCGAATTGCGCGATGCGACCCGGCCCGGCACGGTGCTGATCGCCGGCCTGTCCACCGTGTTCGGCTGCACCTTACAGGGCGATGTCCCGCTTGCCGACGTGCGCGACGTCGTGCTGCGTTCGCTGCAAGCCGGTGCCGACATCGTGGCGCTGGCCGATACCACCGGACATGCCACACCCGGCCAGGTGGACCGCTTCTTCTCCGCGTTGCGGCCATTGTCGCCCGAGAAGCTCAGCGTCGCGCATTTTCACGACACACGCGGCATGGCGCTGCCGAACACGATGGTTGCACTCCAGCACGGCATCCGCGAATTCGATGCCTCGCTTGCCGGCATCGGCGGCTGTCCGCACGCGCCGGGCGCCACCGGCAATGTCGCCACGGAGGACCTGGTGTTCATGCTGGAGAGCCTGGGCTACCGCACCGGCATCGATGTAGCACAGCTGCTCGCCGCGCGCGAGATCATCCGCACCGTGCTGCCGGACGCCAGCCTGTATGGCGCGCTGGCCCGCGCCGGGCTTCCAAAGGGCTACCGCCCCGCACATCAGATCGAAAAGGCCGTTGCATGAGCACCGAAGACATGAATCAAGCCGGCGGCGAACGCCTGCCGCTCGCGGGCATTCGCGTGGTCGAGGTCACGCACATGGTGATGGGGCCGACCTGCGGCATGATCCTTGGCGACCTCGGCGCCGAGGTGATCAAGGTCGAGCCGCCCAAGGGCGACAACACGCGCCGCCTGCTCGGCGCCGGCGCCGGCTTCTTCCGTACCTTCAACCGCAACAAGAAGAGCGTCGCGCTCGACACCGAGACCGAAGAGGGCCGCGAAGCGCTGCGCAAGCTGGTCGACACCGCCGACGTGTTCATCGAGAACTTCAAGCCGGGCCGCATGAAGAGCCTCGGCCTGGACTACGAGACGCTGAAGAAGCGCAATCCGAAGCTGATCTACGTCTCGCACAAGGGTTTCCTCGCCGGCCCGTACGAAAACCGCCTCGCGCTCGACGAAGTGGTGCAGATGATGGCCGGCCTGGCCTACATGACGGGCCCGGTCGGCCGCCCGCTGCGTGCGGGAAGTTCGGTCAACGACATCATGGGCGGCATGTTCGGCGCGATCGGCGTGCTGGCCGCGTTGAACGAACGCTGGAAGAGCGGCGTCGGCCACGAAGTGCAGAGCGCGCTGTTCGAGAACTGCGTGCTGCTCTCGGCGCAGCACATGCAGCAGTACGTGGTGACCGGCGAGGCGGCAGCGCCGATGCCGGAACGCATCAGCGCATGGGCCGTGTATGACGTGTTTGAGATGGCGAACGGCGAGCAGCTGTTCGTTGCCGCGACCGGCGACGCGCAATGGCGCGCGCTGTGCGGCCTGATCGGTCGCGAGGATCTGCTTGCCGATTCCCGCCTGGCGACGAACAACGACCGCGTGGTCGCGCGCCCCTGGCTGCTCGCCACGCTGCGCGAAACGCTGCGGCAGATCGATGCGAAGGCGCTCGCGGCGCAACTCGAGGCGAACAATGTCCCGTTCGCGTCCATCGTGCGCCCGGAGCAGCTGTTTGACGATCCGCACTTGCGGCAAAGCGGCGGCCTGGTGCCGCTGACGCTGGAGGATGGCTCGCAGACCGATATGCCGCTGCTGCCGATCTCACTGGATGGACAGCGCCTGAAGCCGCGCCGTCCGATTCCGAAGATCGGCGAGGACACGCGCGAGGTGCTGCTCGCACTCGGCTACACCGAAGCACAGATCGCCAGCCTGCAACACGCTGCGCCCAAGGCGGCGGCGTAGGGGGCAGCATGGCGACATACCGGCTCGGGCAACGCGCCCCGCAGATCGACGAGACGGCCTTCGTCTCCGCCGAGGCGACGCTGATCGGCAGCGTGCAGCTGCAGCGCGATACCAGCGTGTGGCCCGGCGCCGTGCTGCGCGGCGATAACGAACCGATCGTGATCGGCGCGGGCAGCAATGTGCAGGAAGGCGCGGTGCTGCATGCCGATCCCGGCTTCGCGCTGGTGGTGGAGAACAACGTGACGATCGGCCACCAGGCGATGCTGCATGGCTGCACGGTGAAGGAAGGCGCGCTGATCGGCATACAGGCGGTGATCCTGAACGGCGCGGTGATCGGGCGCAATTGCCTGGTGGCGGCCGGCGCAGTGGTCACCGAAGGCAAGGTATTCCCCGACAACTCGCTGATCGTCGGCGCGCCGGCCAAGCTGCTGCGCGAGATGAGCGAAGAGGGAATCACCGCAATGCACCGCAATGCGGCCGCGTACAGGGAGCGCGCCGCGTACTACAAGGAGAACCTGGTACGGGTTGATTGAACGGAGGACCCGGGCGCGCAAGACCAACAACGAACGGCGCGTCCCGGCCAGTTCCGCAACAGTTTTTCAAACCGGGGCTGCGACGACAGTCCCAAGCATGATCGGATGGAGACAACGATGAGCATCATTTCCAAGAAGCGGCGCACCGTCGCCGCATTGCTGGCCGTCTGCCTGACCGCACCGGCCATCACCGTGCAGGCCCAGCAGCAGATCCGCATGATCGTCGCCAACGCGGCGGGTTCAAGCGTCGACTCGGTCGCGCGGACGATCAGCGATCCGCTGTCCAAGGCCCTGGGCCAGGCGATCTTTGTCGAGAACATTCCCGGCGCCGGCGGCACGCTGGGCAGCGCGCAACTCGCGCGCGCGCCGAAGGACGGCAATACGCTCGGCATGGTGTCGAACAACCATGTCGTCAATCCCAGTCTTTACAAGTCGATGTCGTACGACACGCTCCGCGATTTCGCGCCGGTGACGATCGTCGCCGGCTCGCCGATCGTGCTGGTCGCGCATCCCTCGGTACCCGCCAACAACCTGAAGGAGCTGATCGCGCTGGCCAAGTCCAAGCCGGGCGAGGTCAACTACGGCTCCTCGGGCAACGGCACCATCCTGCATCTGACCGGCGAAGCGCTCGCGCATCAGGCAGGCATCAAGCTGCAGCACATTCCGTACAAGGGAACCGGTCAGCTCACCAGCGATGTGCTCGGCGGTCAGATCCAGCTTGCCTTCCTTGGCGTGACCGGCGCCGCGCCGCACATCAAGTCGGGCCGGCTGAAAGCGCTCGGCGTGACGACTGCTGCGCGCTCGACGCTGCTGCCGGATGTGGCCCCGTTTGCCGAGCAAGGCCTGCCGAACTACAACATGCAGGGCTGGATCGCACTGATCGCGCCGGCCGGGGTGCCGGATGCGACGGTCAAGAAGCTGTACTCGACCACGAAGAACCTGCTGGCCACGCCGGAATTCAACGCCGCGCTCGAGTCCCAGGGCTTCACGCCGATGGGCACCACGCCCGAGGCGACGCTGGGCATCTTCCGCAACGAGATGGCGCAGGCGGCCGAGCTGGTCAGGCAGTCGGGGATGAAGATCGACTGAGAGCTGCGTGTTACGCGGATCCCTCCAACCGTCGTCCCGGCGAAAGCCGGGACCCAGTGTCGTTCAGCACGTAGCGCAGAAGTCACTGGGCCCCGGCTTTCGCCGGGGCGACGAACCGGGTGCAAGGCCGCAGTGACGAAGCCATTCAGGCCAAGCTAGACGGCAACCCTCTTCACCGCGTCAACACCATCCGCCGTGCAGACTTCGCCGGCTGCGTCAGATGGTCGAGCGGCAGCACATGCGTGCTCTTGACCTTCTTCAGCGTGATGTTCGACTTCACGTTCACCACCCCCGGCAGGCGCAGCAACTGCTTCATCATGAACTCCTTCTCGGAGTTCATGATGAAGCAGTTGCTGCGCCTGCCGGGGGTGGTGAACGTGAAGTCGAACATCACGCTGAAGAAGGT
>DATLGF010000394.1:0-12296 GCA_035540575.1 Noviherbaspirillum sp. | reverse complement strand
GTCACTAGAGCACTTAGGCGCGCGCCGGCGCGCGCCTAAGTGCTCTAGTGACCAGCGCTGCGCCGGTCGACGTCGACCGCACCCATTGGATCGACAATCTCGGCTGCGCGCGCGCACTGCGCGTCGTCGCCGGCTTCGATCGTCAGGATGTATTGTCCGCGCAGCATCGCCTGCGAATTGGCGGGCGCATCCTGCTCGCCGGGCGGACGATCGACGCCGGATGCCGCGCCTTCGGGCGAATCCTTGCGTGGAAGTACGAAGTTGCCGGCGGCCGCGCCCGCCTCGTCCTCGGACGCCTCCAGGTGGAGCTGGTCGGCTGCGAAGCCTTGCGCCAGCAGCGCCTCGCGCGCCTGCTGGGCCTGGCCGATTTCGCGGAACATCCGGATCAGGGTTTGCGCCATGGTCTTTCTCCCGTTCAGTATTCAGGGGTCAGACCATCGCGGCCGCTCAGGGTTTCTCGCGCGCCAGCGACAGGAATTCGGTGCGCAGGCCGAGGTTGGTGCGCATTTCCCCGAGCAGTGCCGAGGTCACCGTTTCTTCGCCCGGCACCTGGATGCCGCGGCTTTCCATGCACATGTGACGGCAACGCACGACCACGCCGACCGACAGCGGCTGCACATGCTGCATCAGCGCTTCGGCGACCTGGATCGTGAGCCGCTCCTGCACCTGCAGCCGCTTGGCGAAGCAGTCGACGAGCCGGGTCAGCTTCGACAGGCCCACGATGCGGCCGTTGGGCGTATAGCCGACGGTGGCGGTGCCGAAGAACGGCGCCAGATGGTGTTCGCAATGGCTGTACACCGGTATGCCGCGCACCACGATCAGTTCGTTGTACTGCTCGGCGCCGTCTTCGAATACCTTCAGAATCTCGGCCGGGTCCATGCGGTAACCGGAAGTCCAGTGCTGCCAGGCCTTGTCGACCCGCATCGGCGTTTCATGCAGGCCCTGGCGCTCCGGGTCCTCTCCCAGATGGCGCAGCAGGCGCCGCCAGTCCTTTTCGGAAAATGTGTCGTCCATTGTCGTAATCCTTGCGGCTCCCTGAAGATGGCCACCGCCTCAGTGATGATGATGGGACCAGCCAGCGCCGCCGGAGGCCAGGTAGGACTCCACCGCATCTTTCTGGCCGATCGCATGCAGCTTGATCTCGCCGCAGCTGCAGATGCCCTGATAGGGCTGGATGTGGGAGCAGGCCGATACCTTCTGCAGGAAGACCTTGACCGGTTTGGCGCACTTGGCGCACTTGAATGTGAGCGTGCGCGACGGTTTGCTGTTCATCTGTCCCTCGCAAAAACGCGCATTATCGCGCGTATCGGGACGCCGTGCCCGC
The DNA here is from genome assembly GCA_035540575.1 of Noviherbaspirillum sp. Lineage (GTDB taxonomy): Bacteria > Pseudomonadota > Gammaproteobacteria > Burkholderiales > Burkholderiaceae_D > Noviherbaspirillum. The sequence goes on along the minus strand of DATLGF010000394.1, from coordinate 10,972 downwards.
AAGCGCCTCAGGCTGAAGCGGCCTCGAGCCGGTTGCGGCCGCGGCGCTTGGCTTCGAGGAGCGCGCGGTCCGCCGCCTCGGTGAGACCGGCCGCGCTTTGCATCGCCGGATAGCAGGCGACGCCGGCGCTGAAGCTGGCGTGGAGGGCGCCACCGCGATGTGCGTGCGGCAGCGCGCTGAAGTCGGCGCGGATGCGGTCGATCACCGGCAGCGCCTGCTGCAGCCCCACGCCCGGCAGCGCAATCATGAATTCCTCGCCCCCGTAGCGGCCGATCAGGTCGAACGAGCGCAGCCGCCCCTTCAGCAGCCAGGCCAGGCCGCGGATCACCTGGTCGCCGACCGGGTGGCCGTAGGTGTCGTTAATCGACTTGAAATGGTCGATGTCGATCATCGCGACCGTCAGCGCGCCGCCGTCGGGAATCTGTTCGACCATGCTCTTCAGGCGCGACTTGGTGGCGGTGTGGTTCAGAAGGCCGGTCAGGCCGTCGAGCCGGGTCGAGCGGCGCGTCTCGCGGAAACGCTCGATGCGCGTCTTGACCACCGCGGCCAGAAGAACCGGGTTGAAGGGCTTCATCAGGAATTGGTCGCCGCCCAGGCGCAACGCCTCGACCTGCATGCCGACGTCGGATTCGCCGGACAGGTACACGATGGGCAGGGAGCTGTAGGCGGCCATCTGGCGCAGCACGCGCGTGGCTTCGACGCCGTTGAAGCGCGGCATGTGCATGTCCATCAGGATCAGGTCCGGCCGGTAACTCTCCAGCACCTCCAGCAGGCGGGCCGGGTCGCTGATGGCTTCGGTGTCGATGCCGTGCTCGCCGAGCGTGCGCCGGATCAGCGCGACCGCCACGCGAGAATCCTCGACGATCAGCACACGGTATTGTTCCTGCTCGTTGGTCTGGACGAGGTCGAGCACGCAGTTGAGCACCAGCGCGGGCTGGTCGTCGACTGGAATCGTGATGTCGATGCCGGCGCGCATGAGTGCGACGATCGGTTCGATCGCCGATTTCACGCCGAGGTAGACCAGCTGGCTGGCCGGACAATGGCTGCGCACCGCCGCGATATGGGCGAACTCGGCCTCGGTGGCTGCGCCATTGGCCGGCACGAACAGCACGGCAAGCGGCTTGTCGTCCGGCAGCGCGGCCTGCGCCCAGGGCTGCGCATGCACCGTGAAGCCGAAGAACTGCAGCTGGCGGCTCAGCGCGTCGGCCATGTCGCGCTTGCTGTCGGCGGCGATCAGCCAGACCGTGCGCGGCTTGATCCATTCCGGGTTAGCAGGGCTCCCCGCCGGCTCGGGCTGGCGGCGGTCAGTGGCAGGGGTGCGCGAGGTGGCGACCGAGCCGATCAAGGTGTCGAGCTGGCGCTGCAGCGCGAGGCTGTCGGCGCGCGGGATCGGATGGGTGGACGGGTCGCCCAGGCGCATCAGCGCCGCGTTCTCAAGTCCTTCGCACAGCCGAACCAGGCCCGGCAGGCGCAGGCGGTTCAGGTACTCGGCCAGGCTGTTGACCGCCACCGCGAACTCGATGAACTGCTCGAAGCGACCGTCCGCCGTGTACTGTTCCCAGCGCTTGCGCAGGATGTACAGGCGGTCTTCGATCGAATGGGGATGGGAAGCGCTCATGGCTGGGCCGGCGGACGATGGAGCATTATCGCGGATCGATGTCCAAGCGGCAACACGCAATCGATGTGCGGCGCACCACGACGGTGCTATTCGAGCAGGTCCGCCCGTGGGAAATCCCAGCGCGGCACATGGCGCGGACAGTCGCGGCCGGCGAAATCGTCGAGATCCATCGTGGTGAAATTGCCTCGACCGAAGCCAGAGAAGCGTTTGTCGGAAGCCACCCTTCCCTCCACCTGCGGCGCGCGCGCAAAGCGCATCCAGGCTTCGAAGAAGCAATCCTCGCGTTGCAGCCGGCGCAGTTCCGCCAGGCTTGCCGTGTGCTCGGCCAGCAGCGCGAAGCCGGGGTCGATCTCGCGCTGCAGGTGGCGCTCGGCCAGCACCGCCGGGCAGGAGCTCACCGGCAGCAGGCCGGGCGCGATCGACAGCACGCCGCGGCGCAGCCGATAGTGGCCGGCCTGCTCGTCGCTTTCGACGGAGACGAAGTTCCAGCACAGCGGATTGCTCGGGAATGCAGTGCGCGCGCTGTCTTTCAGCGTGCTGTCCGGGTCCTTCTGGGCGAGCACCGCGCCGATCTGCCGAGCGGCGGCGCGCGCGCCGACCGCCTGCACGGCGAGGAATGCCGCGAGCAGTGCAATGCCGGCCAGGATGCCGCGCGCGCCCCCCGGCGTGCGCAGGCGTCCCGCACGCTCGGCCGCCGCGACGGGCTGCTGCAGCACGATCAGCAGCAGGCCGCCCGCATACAAGGCGATCAGCGAAGCCCAGTGCAGGAAGCCGGCCGCCGAGAAATAGGCGAGCAGGGCCGCGAGCAGCCCGAGCAGGGTCGCGCGCAACCAGGCGCGACGCAGCAGCACGACCAGCGGCACGCCGAGCGTGATCCAGAACACCGGCTCCAGGATGAACACCATGTCGCCGTACAGCCAGCGTGAGTCGATCGGATGGAACGGATGCACGCCGTAGGAATTGAGGTAATCCATCAGCAGATGCAGGCCGAAGCTCACGGCCATGCCGGCAGCCAGCCCGAGCCGCGCGGCCCGGCTCTCGCGCAACAGTGCGCGCGCCGACGGCCACAGCAGCCACAGCAACGCGCACAGCAGCAGCGCCTGCGGGAACGCGTAGAGCACGGTATGGGTATGCCCGCGATGATGCAGCAGGTAGCCGAGCGGCTCCGGCAGCAACGGAGTGAGAACGATGTCGAGATCCGGGAAGCTGCTCGCGAGTGCGCACGAAACCAGCATCAGCCGATGGCGCCGGCGCTGGCGATCCTCGCTCGGCTCGGCAGGCAGCGCACGGTGCAGAAGTTCGCCGGCGACCAGGCCGGACAGCGTATGACTGAGGTTATCCATCCGGCAATGGTACCGGCAAACTCAAAGCCGGACTGATCGACGCGTCAGGAGCGGGCGGCCCGCCATAGGTCGCGGGCAGCGAGCCCAATCGCAAGCGCGGTGAAAATTCCTGCCAGTGCGCGGTCCGAGACGCGCCGCTCGTAGCCGGGGGTGAAGCGGCGCGGGACCAGGTGGTAGTCCGTCAGCCAGGCGCCGGCGCTGACCGCCGCGGCTCCCGCCAGCGCCAGCAGCGGCGACGGCGGAGACGTGTCATCCGCACGCCCGAACAGCTTCTCATAGACGCTCGCCCAGAACACGCCGGCCGCGTGCGTGAGCAGCAGCCCGGTTCCGGTGTATTTCAGGGTTGCACGGTTGCGCCATGTCGCATCCTCGCCCCACAGGATGTGGCTGGTTGCGTTCAGGGGGGCGGCATAGGACCCGGTCTGACGGCGTCCTGCCACGGCGGCTGCGGCGGCGGTGATCGCGGCGGCCACGCTTCCCGTTACCAGCGCGCGGCTGCATGCCTGTTCGGTACTGAGCATCGGCTTCTCCTTGGAACACGGTTTGCTAGAAATCTGGTCGACTGAAAACGGGTTTGCCGCAGCAAAGCGACGCGCTGTTGCCAAACCATTTACATCTGTCTGACCTTGCAACATCCAATAATTTCCCAGGTCCGCCGGATCTGGCGGCTGGCCGTCCCGTTCTGGCTCTTCCGCGACGCCAGCCGCGGCCCCCTGCCCGAAAGGCGTGCGAACTACCGCTACAACCGCGCGCAGCGCAAGCTTCTGCCGTTCTTCATGCTCAAGTGGCTCGCGCTTGGCTTCTGCCTGCTGCAGGCGATGATGCCCTTGACCACGATCCTGGCCAGTCTGCCGCCCGGCGGCACCGCGCACTTCCTCACCAGCCTGGTCTGCATGATCAACGGGATCGCGTTCGCTTTTGCGTGCGTGGTGCTGACGCTGCTTTCAGCGAGCTATGTGTATCTGAGCGTGGTCGAGGATTGAACAGGCGCGCCGTGCGGATCAGCGCATCGGGGCGCCCGGCGCATGCCGGACGCTTGTGCAAACTCAAGTGCTGCTTGCGGCCCTTGCGTAGACTAGGCGTCCGGAAGTGTTAAGAGAACGAAGTTACTCGACCGAGGATGCCCCAATGCCACGCCCCGACACCCCATTCGAAGCGGCCAGCTACGATCTGAAGCAGTTTCGCGAGCGCCGTATGGCGGAGCGCAGGGCCGTCCCGCGTGCCGGTGCCGACCGGCGCGCGCCCGTCGAGCATGACCGCCGCAAGGCGGCCAACGATGTGCCGATCCTGATGATGCCGCCGGTGGAGGAATAGCCGGTGGCGAAATAGATGGTCAGCTGCGCCGCGAGAACTTCGCCGCGAGCTGATTGAGTTTGTCGGCGCGGCGCTGCGCCGCGCGTTCCGCTTCTTCCGCTTCCCGCTCGACCTTGCGTTGCGCCTTGCGCTGCTCAGCTTCCTTGCGGAAGCGTTCGCGCAGGGTTTCCTCCGCGTGCGTACGATGCGCCTCGGGCACCTCTCCGGCCGGATTGCCGTCGAGGTCCACGCGCTGGGTCGCACGCGCCATCGCCTTCAGATACCGGGTGGAGTTCGTATGCAGTCCGAGTGCGATGCGCAGGGTCTTGCGATCAACGTCGGGCAGGCGCTCCTTCAACTGCTTGTCAATGCCGATGGCAAGCGGAAGATTGTCGCGAAACGGGGCGAACTTCTCCTGCAGTTCCTTGAGCAGCACCCTTGCGTTCTGTACGGGGGAAGGAGTGGTTGCTGGGGAGCTCATCGCCGACGGAGGAAGTTGAGGATGCCGGAGCATATCACGGGCCGGCCCCTTTACGCGTTGCGCGGGGCCGACGCGGAGAAAATGAAAACTGCGCACCGAAGTGCGCAGTTTCCATGGGCGAGGCCTCCCTCAGTTTGACGTGGTCCCGCCGGTGGCGCCACCCGGCACGCCCTGCTGGCCGGCCGGCTGACCGGTCGGAGCCGTGCCACGGCCGGGCTGAGTGCCCGGCGGCTGGGCGGCGGTACCCTCTTGCTGCGCGGCGCCCGGGGCACCGGCATCCCGGCCCGGCTGGGCTGGCGCGCCGGTCGTCTCCTGGCGCTCGCGGCCAGCGGCTGCCGCACCGCCGGGCTGGCCGGTCGCGCCGGTCGCCTGCTGCCCTTCCTGCGGGAAGGACGCAACATAGTTCTCCATCTCGCGCTGGAACGACGGGTTGTTCAGGTCGGGCCACTCATTCTGTTCGAACGAGCGGGCCTGCTGTAGTTGCTGCGCTTCGATGGTCAGTACCAGTGCGAGGTCCTGATCCTGCTGCTGTTGCTGATCCTGCTGCTGTTGCTGAGCCTGTTGCTGCTGCTGACCAGCCTGCCCCTGTCCCGTCATGCCTGCGCCGCTGGCGACCGTGCGATCCTGCGGCTGGCCAGGACGGTCATCCTGCCCCTGATACCACTGCTGGTTCTGCTGGCCGCTGGCGCCTGTCGCGCCGCCTGGCGTGCCGGTCGTGTTGGTCGTGCCGGCCGCGCCGGTCTCCCCGCGCGTGCGCGGCTGACCATCCGGGCCGGTACCCGCAGCGCCGACACCACCGGTCGCGCCCGCGCCGGTCGCACGATCCTGCTGCTGGCCCTCACCCGTCATCGCCTGCGCCTGCTGTTCGCCGGTCGCTTCCAGCACATTCATCGGCAGCATGACGAGTCGATCACCGAGGTTCAGGTCATTGTCGGGATCGACCACGACATAGCGCACTTGTCCGTCGGTGACACTGACGACCACGTCTTCCACCTGGCCAACGTCATTGCCGGCGCGGTCCTGGATGTCGGTGTTCAGGAACTCGCTCATCCGCACGAGATTGCCGCCGGCCTGTGCGGTGCGGCCGAAGTGCTTGTCAACCTCGCCGCGATAGCCGCCCATGCCGAATGTCGGCCAGTTCGAACGATCGAAGCCCGGGGCGTTGCGCAGTTCCTGCTCGCTTGCCTGCAGCGTCAACTCATTGCCTTCGCCTGCCGGCTGGAAGCGATCCATCGGATACGCGAACAGCTTTTCCCCGAAGCCAAGGAAGCCGCCGAAGGCGACGATCGCGTAGTTCACTTCCTCATTGTTCACATCGACGATCAGGTCCTGGATGTTGCCGATGTTTTCGCCCTGCTGGTCGCGCACGTTCGTGCCGATGATTTCGCTGGCACGCATGTCGCGGATCTGCTGCGCCTGCTGCTGCCTTTGCTGTTGCCCCTGCTGGGCCTGGGCGGGCTGCCCGGCTTGCTGCTGTTGCTGGGCCTGGCCGCCTGTCGCCTGCGCGAACGAGGTTGCCGCCAACGGCAGACCGAATGCCGGCACCAGCGCCGCCATCAATACTTTCTTTCTAAGGTTCAATTTCATGGCTTGCTCCTGTTTTCTGGTTGCCGAGATACCGCCGCCCATACCTGCTCTCGCAAAAAAAGAGAGCAAGCGAGGCCCTGCGGCATCGCCCGGATGTGAAGACTTGAGCAAGTTCCGGGCCGGTCCGGCCGTATGGGAGCAACACGGCGCAAACACAGGAAAGATCGGCGGACTTCCCGACACTGGAGGAAAACCGGCCGGGATTCCGCCGCGCGGGAGCGCGCCGCGGCCTGGCCGGGCGGCGGGCTGGTTCGGTGGGACAGAAGGGCGGCGGAAAGGACGGGAAGCGGCATGAAGTTTTTACCAACTTCGGCGGCCGCGCTTCCCGGCACCGCGCAGCGCGCGCCGTGCCGGGGAGATTTGTCACACGGTCCGGTGCCGCGTGGAACGTACGCGCTTGATGCGACGAATCACCGGCGGCACGACCAGCGAGAGCAAGGCAATCGACAGCAGCGTGGCCGAGATGGGCTTCTCGATGAAGGTCGCCCAGTCCCCGCCGGAGATCTGCAGGGCGCGGCGCATGTTCTCCTCCATCAGGTCGCCGAGGATGAGCGCAAGAATCATCGGCGCAAGGGGAAAGCCGTTCATGCGCATTAGGAGGCCGACGAGGCCGAAGGCGAGCAGCAGGTAGAGATCGAAGGCGCTGAACTTGAGGCCGTAGACGCCGATCATGCAGAACACGATGATCAGCGCGAGCAACATCGGACGCGGCACTTCGAGGATGCGCGCGATGTATGGAATCAGCGGCAGGTTGAGGATCAGCAGGAAGATGTTGCCGATATACATGCTCGCAATCACGCCCCAGAACACGTCGGGCCGCTGCTCCAGCATCAGCGGACCGGGCGTGACGCCCATCACCAGCAGCGCGCCCAGCAGCACCGCGGTCGAGCCCGAGCCGGGCACGCCGAGCGTGAGCAGCGGCACGAAGGAGCCGCCACAGGCGGCGTTGTTGGCGGCTTCGGGTGCGGCCACGCCCTTGATGTTGCCCTTGCCGAAGGTATCGCCGTCCTTGGCGATGCGCTTTTCAGTGATGTAGGCGAGGAAGGAGGCGATCGTCGCGCCGGCGCCGGGCAGTACGCCGACGATGAAGCCCTGCAGCGAGCTGCGCGCGACCGGTCCCGAAATCTCCTTGACTTCGTCCTTCGAGAGCTTGAGCGAGCCGAGCGCCTGCGGCGCATGGGTCTTGGCGTCGCGTCCGGCGCGCAGCATCACGAACACCTCCGCCAGCGCGAACACGCCGAGCGCCACCACCAGGAAGTCGATGCCCTGCAACAGGTGCAGCGAATCGAAGGTGTAGCGCTGCGTGCCGGTCTGGCGGTCGATGCCGGTGATGGACACCATCACCCCGAATACCGCGGCGATCAGGCCCTTGCACAGCGAGCGCTCGGACAGGCTGACCACGGCGCTCAGTCCCAGCAGCATCAGCGCGAAATACTCGGCCGGGCCGAAGGACACCGCCACGCTGGCAAGCAGCGGGGCGATCAGCATCAGACCGAGCACGCTCACGGTTCCGCCGATGAACGATGCCCATGCAGCCAGCGCGAGCGCCTTGCCGGCCTTGCCCTGCTTGGCCATCGGAAAGCCGTCGAACGAAGTCGCAACCGTGCCGGCCACCCCCGGCGCGTTAAGCAGGATCGATGAAGTGGAGCCGCCGAAGATAGCGCCGTAGTACACCCCGGACATCAGGATCAGGCCCGAGGCCGGGTTCATCGCGTACGTGATCGGGATCATCAGCGCCAGCGCCGAGATCGGCCCCAGCCCGGGCACCATGCCGATGATGGTGCCGGCGAACACGCCGATGAACACGTACATCAGGTTTTCCGGCTGCAGCGCGACGCCGAAGCCGTAAAGCATGCTTTCAAGTGCTTCCATGTTCGCCTCGGCTCAGAACGGCAGGATGCCGGCCGGCAGATGGATGTCCATCAGCCGCGTCATGCTCAGATACAGGACCAGCGGCACGGCCAGCGCGACGATCGCGTTGACGATGTGGCGCCGGTAGCCGTAATACCAGGTGAGCCCGCCCACCAGCAGGAACGAGGCGAGCACGAAACCGAGCCACGCGAGCGCGCCGGCGTAGACGGCGATTGCGACCGCCGTCACCGCCACCGGCAGCCAGCGCTCGAGTACGCCGCGCTCCTCGACGATTTCGCCCTCGGCCGCGCCCTTGGGGCGCTCGAAGAACAGCCAGACCGACAGGCCCAGCATCAGGAAGCCGAGGACCTTGGGAAGCACGTCGGAATCGACCGGCCGCGGGATCGGGAAGGTGGGAATGCGGTACGCCTCGAACAGATAGGCGAAGGACAGGGCCGCGATCAGGATCGCCAGCACCTGGTTGATGTTCAGTCGTTTCATCGGGGTCTCCAGCGCGACGCGCGCCGAGGCGTGCGACGGCCCCGGGGCGCGCTTGGCGGCCCGGGGCCGGGCCGGGACGCTTAGCGGCGCAGCAGGCCGAGGTCTTGCAACACGGAGCTGAACTGCGCGTGCTGGGCGTCGAGGAACTTGCCGAACTCGGCGCTGTTCTGGTAGGCATCGATCCAGCCGAGCTGGTCGCGCGCCTTCGCCCAGCCGTCGGTCTTGAGCATGCGCGCATACATGTTCTCGTAGTAGCGCACGGCTTCCGGCGGCATGTTCGGCGGGCCCATGATGCCGCGCCAGATGTCGAAGGTGTAGTTGATGCCCTGCTCCTGGTAGGTCGGCACATTCGGCAGCGATGCGATGCGCTTGGGCGAAGACACCGCGAGCGCGCGGATCTGGCCGCCCTTCAGTTGCGCCTGCGCCTCGCCGGCGCCGGTGATCACCGCCGCCACATGGCCGCCGAGCAGGTTGGTCATCGCCTCGCCGCCGCCGGAGAACGCGATGTAGTTGACCTGTGCGGGCTTCAGGCCGGCCGCGCTGGCCGCGCCCGCCATCGAGATGTGGTCCATCGAACCGGGGGCCGATCCGCCGCCGACCGACAGTCCCGGGCGCTCCTTGATCGCGTTGAACAGATCATTGGCTGTCTTGTACGGCGAGTCCGCGCGCACCAGCAGGATCGAGTAGTCAGTGATCAGCCGCGCGATCGGCGTGAAGTCCTTGTGCGTGAAGCGCGAGGCTCCCGACAGCGGCACCAGGATGATCGGCGGGCTGGCCGCGAACAGGCGATGCGGATTACCCTTCTGCGCGGCGATCTGCGCCCACGCGACCGCGCCTCCGCCGCCGGGAATATTGATCGGCGCAAAATTCTGCGGCGCGAGTTTTTCCTCCTGGATCACGCGCGCGGTGGTGCGGACCAGCGTGTCCCAACCGCCGCCGGGATTGGCGGGGGCGATGTATTCGATAGGTCGGGTCGGCTGCCAGTCCTGGGCCAGCGCGGGAACGGCGGCGGCGCCGAGCAGCATGGCGGCGGCGGTGCCGCGCATGAGCGCACGCATGCACGGAAGTACTCGCGGATTGAACATCATGTCTCCTTCTCTTGGATCATCGCCCGGTTGGGCTGTTTGCGCCGCGGGCCAGACAATGCCGCGGCAGCATGCAGGGCCGCCGTCGCAGTCGCGCCGCGGCCAGATTCCATCTTAGGAAGATTGCCGCGGCATGGATAGATTTGAACCAAATGATTGAATAAAGTGCGCTGCGTGCATTTAGTGCATTTTGTTCATGGTCAGGCCGCGCCCCGGCGGGTGCGCAGCCGGTACTGGCGCTGCGGGCGCCCGACATCGCCATAGCTTTGTTCGGCGCTCACCAGTTGCTCGCCGACCAGGTGCTCGAGGTAGCGGCGCGCGGTCGAGCGGCTGCTGCCGATGCGGCCCGCGAGCTCAGTGGCGGTCAGCGCCCCCTCGCACTGGCGCAGCACCTCGAGCACGGTGTCGAGCGTGAGCGCATCGATGCCCTTGGGCAGCGCGCGCCGCGCCGACGCACCGGGGCTTGCGTACAGGGAAGACAGCGCGTGGTCGAGCTGTTCCTGGCTCAGCTCGCGCCGGCCGTCGGCCAGCTGGCGCCGGCTGCGAAAGCGCGCGAGCATTTTCTGCACGCGCGTGGCTTCGACCGGCTTGATCAGGAAATCGAACACCCCGCCGCGAAGCGCCTCCTCCACCGTCTCCACTTCGCGGGCGGCCGTCACCATCACGATATCGAGGTCGCGATGGCGGCGCCGGATTTCCCACAACAGCGCGAGGCCCTCGACGTCGGGAAGAAACACATCAAGCAGCAGCAGGTCGACGCCGCCGGGATGGGCATCGAACCAAGCCAAGGCCTCGGCGCGCGAGCGGGCCATGCCGACCACGGTGAAGTCCTCGGCCTGCTCGACGAAGGAGCGGTTGATGTCGGCGATGCGGAAATCGTCCTCGACGATCAGCACGCGGTACGGCTCAGCCATGACGCACCTCCAGGTCCGACGGCGCGCCGACCGCATGCTTGTCGACGACCGCGATGAAGCAGGCGCCGCCCAGCTCGCTGGCCTCGAGCGTGGCGTCGCCGCCATGCTGCTGGCACAGGCGGCGCACCAGCGCGAGCCCGATTCCGCGCCCGGCACCCTTGGTGGAAACGCCGGCGTCAAAGATCGCGCCGGCCAGCTCGTCCGGCACCCCGCGGCCGTTGTCGTCCACTTCGATCACCAGGTCCTCTCCCATGTCGGTGAAGAACAGCCGCACCTGCGGCTGCACGCCGGCCGCGCGC
>DATLGF010000393.1:0-7739 GCA_035540575.1 Noviherbaspirillum sp. | reverse complement strand
GGATGGGGGTGCGGGGCTGGAGCATGCGATGGCTTCATAACAAGCTCCGTACCCCCTCCCTGGATGGAAACGGTGTACGGGCTTGCAAGCCCGCACCGTTCCGCCAGCGGACGACATGTCGTCCGAAACCCTGGCTTCACCCCCCTGGAAGGGGGGGAACAAAGCCGGAGGACTTAGATAGCGAAACAAGGAAACCACCATGTTCTACCGCGAAGCAGGCCAATTCAAACCGACCTACGCAGCCGACAGCCAGATCTTCCCGATCCGGCAGGACCGCATCGGGATCATCCTGTTGCTGGCGATCGCCTTCATCGTGATCCCCGGCATGGCGTCGAACTACATGTTCTCGGCGATCCTGATCCCGTTCCTGATCTTTTCGCTCGCCGCGCTCGGCCTGAACATCCTGACCGGCTACGCCGGCCAGCTCTCGCTCGGCTCGGCGGCCTTCATGGCGGTGGGCGCGTTCGCCTCCTACAACTTCATGCTGCGCGTGGACGGCATGCCGATCCTGGTGGCCTTCATCCTCGGCGGCTTGTGCGCAGCTGCGGTCGGCGTGCTGTTCGGCCTGCCCTCGCTGCGCATCCGCGGCTTCTACCTGGCGGCCTCGACGCTGGCCACGCAGTTCTTCGTCGTCTGGGCGCTGACCAAGATCGGCTGGTTCACCAACTACAGCAGCTCGGGCGTGATCACCGCGCAGCGCATCAACATCCTCGGCTACGACTTCAACACCCCTGCTTCGAAATACCTGCTGGTGCTGACCATCGTCTGCGTGATGGCGCTCTTGGCGAAGAACATGGTGCGCTCCAATGTCGGGCGCTCGTGGATGGCGGTGCGCGACATGGACGTCGCGGCCGAGGTGATCGGCTTCCGGTTGATGCGCACCAAGCTACTCGCGTTTGCCGTCAGTTCGTTCTACTGCGGCGTGGCCGGCGCGCTGTATGCGTATGCCTACCTCGGCACGGTGGAGCCGGAAGCCTACAGCCTGGACCTGTCGTTCCGCATCCTGTTCATGATCATCATCGGCGGCGTCGGCACCATCATCGGCTCGTTCTTCGGCGCCGGCTTCATCGTGCTGCTGCCGATCGGCCTGTCGCTGCTCGCGCACAACTTCGGATTGCCGAACTCGGTGACGTCGAACCTGGAGCTGATGGTGTTCGGCGCGCTGATCATCTTCTTCCTGATCGTTGAGCCGCACGGCCTCGCCCGCCTGTGGCAAATCGCAAAGGAAAAACTGCGGTTGTGGCCCTTCCCGCACTGACCGCATCGACCCCGGCCTGGCAGCGCAGGCTTCCAGGCCACCCTGAGTTGTACCAGCTGTATCCCTATATGGAGGAGACCACCATGAAACTCTTGAAAAACATGCTGCTGGGCGCAGTGATGGCGGGCACGGTCAGTGCCGCCGTCGCGCAACAGCAATTCATTCCCATCCTGTCCTACCGCGTCGGTCCGTATGCCTCCGGCGGCTCCGGCTTCTTCGGCGGCGCGATCGACTACATGAACCTGGTGAACGCCAACGGCGGCATCAACGGCGTGAAGCTGGCGTGGGAAGAGTGCGAAACCGAGTACAACGCCTCGCGCGGCGTGGAATGCTACGAGCGCCTGAAGTCGCGCCATGGCGGCGCCTCGCTGGTCGAACCGCTGGCTACCGGCATCGCCTACGGCATCCTGGATCGCGTCGCGGTCGACAAGATCCCGATGACCACACTGGGCTACGGCCGCTCCGACGCCGCCAACGGCAAGGTCTTCCCGTACGTCTTCCCGCTGATCACCAGCTACTGGAACCAGGCGGCGGCGATGATCGCCTACCTCGGCAGCAAGGAAGGCGGCGTGGCCAACCTGAAGGGCAAGAAGATCGTGCACCTGTACCACGATTCCGCGTTCGGCAAGGAACCGTTCCCGGTGTTCGATGCGCTGGCCCAGCGCCATGGCTTCGAGCTGATCAAAATCCCGGTTGCGCACCCGGGCAACGAACAGCAGTCGCAGTGGCTGCAGATTCGCCAGGCGCGTCCGGACTACGTGATCCTGTGGGGTTGGGGCGTGATGAACGCGGTGGCGCTGACCACCGCCCAGCGCAACGGCTTCCCGCGCGAGAAGATCCTCGGCGTGTGGTGGGCCGGTTCGGAAGAAGACACGATCGCAGCCGGTCCGGCAGCCAAGGGCTACACCGCGATGACCTTCAACACCCCGGGCAACTATCCGGTGCTCGACCAGATCCGCAAGCAGGTGTATGACGCCGGCCGCGGCAACCTCAACGACCGCAACCGCATCGGCTCGGTCTACCACATGCGCGGCGTGACCGCGGCGATCCTGTGGACCGAGGCGATCCGCACCGCGCAGGAGAAGTTCGGCAAGGGCAAGCCGCTGACCGGCGAGCAGATCCGCTGGGGCTTCGAGAACCTGAACGTCAACGAAGCGCGCCAGAAGGAACTGGGCGCACTCGGCATGTTCCCGCCGGTGCGCACCTCCTGTGACGACCACGAAGGCTCGGGCGCAGTTAAGGTCCAGCAGTGGGATGGCGACAAGTGGGTCGCGATCACCCCGATGTGGGTCACCGGCGACAAGGCGCTCACGCGCAAGCTGCTGGAGGAATCCTCCGCCAAGTACGCGCAGGAGAAGAACATCACTCCGGCGTGCCTGAACCAGTAATCGCGTAAACGACCCCGGCCCTCCCCCGCAAAGGGGGAGGGCCGGGGCAGCAGCCGAATGAAGATGACCATGAACCTCGCACCCGCCACTCCAAGCCCGAGCGCTCCCGCTTACCTGTCGGTCAACAACATCGAGGTCATCTACGACCACGTGATCCTGGTATTGAAGGGCGTCTCGCTGCAAGTCCCGCAAGGCAAGATCGTCGCGCTGCTGGGTGCGAACGGTGCGGGCAAATCCACCACGCTGAAATCCATTTCGACACTGCTGCGCGGCGAGCGCGGCGATGTGACGAAGGGCAGCATCGAATTCATGGGCGACCGCATCGACCAGCTGACGCCGAACGAGCTGGTCAGGCGCGGCCTGGCCCAGGTGATGGAAGGCCGCCATTGCTTCGGCCACCTCACCATCGAGGAAAACCTGCTGACCGGCGCGTACACGCGCAAGATCTCCCGCGCCCAGCTGAAGGAGTCGCTGGAGATGGTCTACCACTACTTCCCTCGCCTGAAGCAGCGCAGAACATCCCAGGCCGGCTACACCTCGGGCGGCGAACAGCAGATGTGCGCGATCGGACGCGCGCTGATGGCCAAGCCGTCGATGATCCTGCTGGACGAGCCGTCGATGGGGCTGGCTCCTCAGATCGTCGAGGAAATCTTCGAGATCGTGAAGGACCTGAACAGCAAGGAAAACGTCTCCTTCCTGCTCGCTGAACAGAACACGAACGTCGCGCTGCGCTACGCGGACTTCGGCTACATCCTGGAGAACGGCCGCGTGGTGATGGAAGGCGACGCCAAGGACCTGGCCGCCAATGAAGATGTGAAGGAGTTCTATCTCGGCGTCTCCGGCGCCGGACGCAAGAGCTTCCGCGACATGAAGTTTTACCGCCGGCGCAAGCGCTGGCTCGCATAGGCGCGGCCGCATCCGTCGCGTCGCTTGACACGCCACCGCATGCGCGCTGGCGCAGGGGCCTCTTTTTGCCCGGCTCCTGGAAAGAACGAAGTGAGAGCCGCTCGCGCGGCCCCAATCTTGAACATGACGCGCGCGCAGCGCGAGATGCGCGCAACTGGGGACGGCTCCGACCATGAACGACATGCTGGATGAACTCGAATCGCGCGATCCCGCACAACGCGAGCGCGAACTGATGTCACGATTGCCGCAACTCGTCGCGCGCGCGCAGAAGGCGCCGGGCTGGGCACGGATCCTGGCCGGCGTGAACGCGGCCGACATCACCTCGCGCGCGGCGCTGGCGGCGCTGCCGGTCACGCGCAAATCCGATCTGAAAGACCTGCAGGCGGGCGATGCGCCGTTCGGCGGCCTGACCACCACACCCACGCGTGAGCTGCGCCGGCTGTTCATGTCGCCCGGACCGATCTTCGATCCGGAAGGCCGCGGCGAGGACTGGTGGCGCTTTGCGCGACCGATGCGCGCAGTAGGCCTGCGCGCCGGCGACATCGTGCAGAACTGCTTCTCGTATCACTTCACCCCGGCGGCCTTCATGGCCGAGGGCGGCGCGGCAAAGATCGGCTGCGCGGTGATCCCGGCCGGCATCGGCCAGACCGAGATGCAGGTGCAGGCGATGGTGGCCCTGAGACCCGACGCCTACGTCGGCACGCCGTCGTTCCTGAAGATCATCATCGAGAAGGCGCGCGAGATGGACGCGGACATCAGCAGCGTGCAGCGCGCGGTGGTCGGCGCGGAAGCGCTGCCGCCCTCGCTGCGCAAATGGCTGCAGGACAACGGCGTGCCGCACGTGCTGCAGATGTACGGTTCGGCCGACGTGGGCAACATCGCCTACGAGACCGAAACCGACGGCCAGGTCAATCCCGGCATGGTGCTCGACGAAGACCTGATCCTGGAGATCGTGCGCCCGGGAACCGGCGACCCGGTGGCCGAGGGCGAAGTCGGCGAGGTGGTAGTCACCTCGTTCAACCCGGACTATCCCCTGATCCGCTTCGGCACCGGCGACATGTCCGCGATCCTGCCGGGCGTGTCGCCGTGCGGGCGCACCAATACGCGCATCAAGGGCTGGATGGGGCGCGCCGACCAGACCACGAAGATCCGCGCGATGTTCGTGCATCCCGGCCAGGTCGCCGAAGTGGTCAAGCGCCATCCGCAGATCGCCCGGGCGCGTCTGGTGGTCAGCGGCGAGATGGCCAACGACATCATGACGCTGCACTGCGAAGTCGACGATCCCGCGGCCGCGCAGGCGGACGGCATCGTCGATACCATCCGTGACATCACGAAGCTGCGCGGCGAAGTGAAGTTCGTCGCCCGCGGAAGCCTGCCGAACGATGGCAAGGTGATCGAGGATGCGCGCAAGTATGAGTGAGGGTGGCCGTTCCTGAACCGTGGCGGATGCGGTGTAAGGTCTTTGAACCGCAACGAAAACCTGTCATTCCGAGCGCAGCGAGGAATCCCGGTTCTGTCATCCGATGAGATCCCTCGCAGCGCTCGGGATGACAGTTATTGGGGTTTTCGCCGTGTCCCAAACGAACCTCCGCCTCACCCCCCGATGTACGACATCTCCACCTTCGCCTGCCGACGCCGGTCTCCGACCTCGGCGCGCAGTTCGGAATAGCGGTCGCGCCGTTGCGTCCAGATGCCGGCGATCGTGCGCGCGAGTTCGTCGTCGCTGACGCCGCCGCGCAGCATGTGGCGGATGTCGAAGCCCTTGACCGCGAACAGGCATAGGAAGAGCTTGCCGTCGGTGGACAGGCGGGCGCGGTTGCAGTCGCCGCAGAACGGCTCGCTGATGCTGGAGATGGTGCCGATCTCGAGACTGCCGTCGGCGAGCATGTAGCGCTGGGCGGTTTCGCCGCTGCTGCTGGGCTCGAGCGGAACCAGTTCGTAGCGATCGGCGATGCGGGCGCGCAGCTCGGCGGCGGGCAGCACATGCTGCATCTGCCAGCCGTTGGTCGCTCCCACGTCCATGAACTCGATGAAGCGCAGCACCACGCCGCGGTGGCGGAAATGCGCGACGATGGGCAGGATCTGGTTGTCGTTGACGCCGCGCTTGACCACCACGTTGACCTTCACCGGGCCCAGCCCCGCAGCCACTGCCGCCTCGATCCCGTCGAGCACGTCGCGCACCGGGAAATCGACGTCGTTCATGCGCCGGAAGGTCGCATCCTCGATCGCGTCCAGGCTCACCGTCACCCGGTTCAGCCCGGCGGCGCGCAGGCCGGCCGCCTTGCGCTTGAGCAGACTGGCATTGGTCGTCATCGCCAGTTCGATCGCCTCGCCGTCGGGTGCGCGCAGCGCGGCCAGGCGGGCGATCAGGGTTTCCACATCCTTGCGCAGCAGCGGCTCGCCGCCGGTCAGGCGCAGCTTGCGCACGCCAAGCCCGACCGCCGCACGCGCGACGCGCTCGATCTCGTCGAAGTCGAGCATCGCCGCCGAAGGCAGGTAGGGGAAGTCCTTGTCGAAGACTTCCTTCGGCATGCAATACGTGCAGCGGAAATTGCAGCGGTCGGTGACCGAGATGCGCAGGTCATGCAGCGGTCTGGCGAGCTTGTCCTGCAGCAGGGGCGGCAGGTCGGGCAGGGCGAGCGGCTCCGGGGCGACGCCCGACAGCTCGGCCGCGGTACGCCCCGCGTGGATCCAATGAACGACCTGCTCCTGCATGAATTTCTCCGGTGAGCGGCCATGTTAGCGCATGGCACGCGTCCTTTCAGGACCGGTGCGGACGCGCGGACGGGCCGGCGCGGCCGGCCCGCCCTTCACGCAACAGCAGGAAATCGTTCCTCGCGACAACAGCGGCGCGTCAGGTCGCGCCCTTGCCCACCACTTTTTCCGGAGGAATGCCGGGCCGCTCATTGACCGCCGCATCCAGGCCACCGGTTTCGCGCAGGTCGGTGTCGACCTGCCCCTCCATCAAGTCGTCGTAGGCGCGCTTGATCACCTTGCGCGGCTCGCTTTCCTGTGAATCCTCGGATTCGTCGCGCTCATGCGGCATGCGCATCGCCTCGTCCTCGTGGATCGGTCGACCGGTGCGCACCTGGTGCTGCTTCATCGTGCGGTCGGAATCCGGCGTTGCCGGCATGCCGGGTTTTGCCGAGCTGGTCATGGTGCTCTCCAACAGACATTGAAATTATTGGAGGCCATGCCCAAGCGATAATTCCCCCGCCGCGCTCGATTTCCGGCGTTGCTCAAATGCTCAGGCGCCCTCGATCAGGAACAGGCGGCCAACCGAATTGGCCTGGCGGATCTCGCGGGCCTTCGTGTATTCCGGAGAGTGGTACCAGGTGCGGGCCTGCTCGAGCGACGGAAACTCGATGATGACGGTGCGCCAGCCGCCGTTGTGCTGCGGGTCCTCGCCCTCCAGCTGCTCGCGCGCGCCGCCGCGCACGACGAACTGGCCGCCGTACTGGGCGGCGGCGGCGGTCGAGAGGGTGCGGTAGCCCTCGTATTCCTGCGGGTTGGTGACTTGTATTTCTGCTACCACGTACGCTTTTTTCATGTCCTTCCCTCCGTTTTTTCAAAGAGCCGCCGCGCGGCCGCAGTGCCGATTGTAGTTTGGCTCAGGTTTGCACGCCGGGCGGGCCCGGCATATCATGGCGCCCGGCATCAATCCTGCTCGGTGTTCCAGGTACGTTGCGTTTCCATTGTCTGAAGGCCCTCCATGTCCGATATCAATTCCGAATTCCACCGCAACAAGGCTCTGGCGCTGCTCAAGGACGCCGAACTGGTGTTCGATGCGCAGGCAGTGCAGCAGGCCGTGGACAAGGTGGCCGAGCAACTGAACCATCGATTCAAGGACAACGCCGACGCGCCCTTCCCGCTGGTGCTCGGCGTGATGGGCGGAGCCGTGGTGTTCTGCGGCCAGCTGCTGACCCGCCTGGATTTCCCGCTCGAATTCGACTACATGCATGTCACCCGCTACGGCGACAAGGACCAGGGCGGCAAGATCGAATGGAAGGTGATTCCGCGCTCCAGCGTGGAGGGCCGCACGGTGATCGTGCTCGATGACATCCTCGACGAAGGCGAGACGCTCGCCCATGTGAAGGAGCGCCTGCTGGAGATGGGCGCCGCCGAGGTCGTGCTGGCCGTGTTCGCCGACAAGGCTATCGGCAAGAGCAAGCCGGTCACGGCCGATT
>DATLGF010000392.1:0-8310 GCA_035540575.1 Noviherbaspirillum sp. | reverse complement strand
CTATCACGCGCTGCTCGTGCATGCCCAGGGCGGGCGCTACCGGCTGCAGGCGGCAGGCGCGCATCAGGAAGTCGGCCTGGCCGACCTGACGCGTCACTTCCGAGGAGAATTCGTCACGCTGTGGCAAACGCCCCCGGGCCTGGGTGCAACGATTGCGCTCGGCCAGCAAGGCGCGGCGGTCGACTGGGTCGGCACCCAGCTCGCCAGGGTGCACGGCACCGAGCTGCCGCCCGCGCGCCAGCCGTTCAATCTCGAGCTGCACCGGCAGGTGCGCCTGTTCCAGCAATCGCAGGGGCTGGCGGTCGACGGCGTGGTCGGGCCGGTGACGCTGATGCACCTGAACCGCGCGGCCGGCGTCGCCGAACCGCGTCTGAACGAAGCGGGTTCCTGATGTCCTACATTCTCGACGCATTGAAACGGGCCGAAGCCGAACGCATCGCAGGCGTGGCGGCGCCGGCGCCGCTGCCGTCGGCATACGCCGCTCCGCCTGCGACGCGGCGACTCGCGCACCGGTTCGCATTGCCGCTGGGTGCCGCGCTGCTGGCGGGCCTGATCGGCGCAGCAGCCTTCGTCCTGCGCGCCGATCCGACCACAGAGGCACCGCCCGCCGAGGTGCTGCCCGCCGTAGCCGAACCGCAGGCACCGGCGGCATCCGCGGAGGCGTCCATCATTCCGCCGCCATCCGGGCCGAGCCCGATCGTCCGCGCGCCCGCGCCGCCGGTGCGCGCCGCCGCGCCTGCGCGTTCACCTGCCCCGCCCGCGCAAACGGTCTCCGCGCGGCCCGGCACGATGCGTGACCTGCCGGAAGCAATCCAGCGCGAGATTCCGCCATTGGTGATCGGCGGCTATCTGTACGCGGCCAATCCCGCGGACCGTACCGTGCTGATCAACCAGCGCCTGCGCCGCGAGGGCGACGAGATCGCGCCCGGACTGGTGCTGGAATCGCTGCAGCCGGACGGCATGGTGCTGAACTATCGCGGCCATCGCTATCGCAGCACCTACTAGGCCGGGCTCGGCCGCAGCCAGCGCAGCGGCATGAACGCGAGCAGATTCCCGCAAAGAACGAGCACGAGTCCGGCAACGGCCCAGACGTCCCACACATAGCCTTCGAACAGCGTGGACAAGGCCAGGGCTACGACCGGGAACAGCACGGTGCAATAGGCGGCGCGCTCCGGGCCCATGCGTCCGACCAGCATCAGGTAGGCGGTAAAGCCGATCACCGATCCGGGAATCGCGAGGTACAGCAGCGACCCGAGGTAGCGCGCGCTAGTGTCGAGCGCGAACGGCATGCCGAGAACCAGCGCTATCACAGTCAGCACGCCGGCGCCGATGAACATCGCCCAGGTATTGGTCATCCAGGGCGTGAGCCCCATCGCCTGCATGCGCGCGGAGAGCATGTTCCCGGTCGAGAAGCACAGCGTGCCCAGCAGCGCGAGGCCGAGGCCGGGCAGCACGCCGGCGTCCGTCCAGTGTCCCGACATCTGCGGCAAGAACAGCAGCACGATGCCGACGATGCCCATCCCGGCGCCGGCGAGCACCTGCGGCTGCAATGCCCGTCCGAGGAAAATGCGGCCATTGATCGCGTTCCACAGCGTCGCGGTGGAAAACACGACCGCGACCAGGCCGCTCGCCACCCACTGGCTGGCGTAGTAGAAGCACAGGAAATTGCAGCAGAACAGCGCGACGCCCTGGGCGGCAAGATACGGAAAGGCCGCGCGCGGCGGACGCATCGGCTTGCGCAGGATGGCCAGGAGCGCGAGCAGGACGGCGCCCGCGATCCAGAATCGCCAGGCGATCGAGACTGGCGCCGGCACCACGCCGAGCTGCCACTTGATGGCGATCCAGGTCGAGCCCCAGATCAGGACAGTGAGGATGTAGAGAGACGCGTTCATGCGCTGGCATCGGTGAAGAAAGGACGCCAGCATGACGCGTCGCGCGACGGCGCGCTTGTCCGAAATTGCGCATCCTTTCACCGTCCGGGCCGGATTGTCCGATCTTGCGCATTATTGGCGGCCGGGCGCGCCGGGCCGGCACGTTAAAGGATGCGCATGCTACATTGGCTGAGCCGCCGATCACGCCGACATCGCATGTCCGATCCAGTCCTGCACAAGCCTGCTCCCGCCTCGCCGAACGGCGCGATGCCGCACGCCGTCTTTCGCACCCTGCACGGGACGAACGCGGAACTGGAGCGCTTCGCCTGGCTGGGCGACGAACTCGCGGTCGCGATCTGGAAGCGTCAGACCGATGCGGCCGAGACCGCGTACCGGCAGCCCGGACACCACACGCTGTCGTTCTATCTGGGCGGAGGCTACCGCACGCAGCGCAGCGAGCTTCCCGGCCAATATGGCGCGCCGCGCATGCTGTGCACGCTGCCGGACGACCATGATTCGCGCTGGCTGATCCGCGGCGACCTGCGCTTTCTGCACCTGTACTTCATGCCCCGGCACTTCACCCGCCGCGCGGTGCTGGAGCTGGATCGCGAGCCGCGCGAAGTGACGCTGGCCGACCGCACCTATTTCGCCAATCCGACGATCGAGCGGTTGTGCGAGCGGCTGGCCGCGATGCCATGGGACGGGGCCGACGCGCAGTTGCGCGCGAACGAGACCGCGCATGCGGCGCTGTCGCAGCTGCTGCTGTCGCAATCCGCGCCGCGCCGCGGCGGCGAGCGCCTCAGGGGCGGACTGGCCCCGGCCGTGCGCAGGCGACTGTCGGATTACATCGAAGCCCATCTGCACTTGCCGATCACGCTCGGCATGCTGGCAGAGCTCGCCTGCCTGTCGGAGTACCACCTCGCACGCATGTTCCGCGTTTCATTCGGCATGCCGCCCCATGCATGGATCGCCGCGCGCCGTATCGACAGGGCCCGCCAATTGCTGGGCGCCGCCAACCTGCCGCTGCAGCAGGTCGCCGACGCCTGCGGGTATGCGGACCTGAGCCATTTCAGCCATCGTTTCCGGGCCGCAGTCGGCACCGCACCCGGCCGCTACCGCTGGCTGTTCAGCTGACCTGGCCGGGCGAAGGAAACACGTAGGACTGCCCGGCCTGGGCCCTCTGGTGTTCGACCGGAACCGCCCCCACCGCCGTCGCCGCCTCGTCGATCGCGGCCATCACCTGATCCTGCGCACAGTGGTGCACCATGTGGCCCGCCCCGTGCGCGACCAGGAAGCTGCTGTGCGGCAGCTCGTGATGCAGTCTTTCGGAATGCAGGCGCGTGTCGACGTGGCGGTCGCCGTCGCCGGCCATGATGACAACCGGCAGCAGCAGCTCGTGATAGCGCGCCTGCATCGCGTAGGCCGCCGGAATCAGCAGCGCGTACTCGGCTGCGGAGGCGCGCAGTTGCGACGGCCGCAGCGTCATCCAGGTCGGGAATTCCTGCTCGAAGCGGCGCGGCACCGGTGCCGGCGCAAACAGCTTGCGCTTCATTGCCGGCCAGATCGCCCGCCCGAGCAGCGGCGAGATCGTGTAGCGCATCAGGTCACCCACCAGCGGGATCGACGGCGCGGCCATGTAGGGGATATCGAGACGGGCTGTCGGGTAGTAATAGCCCGACAGCAGCACCAGGCTCTTCACGTCGTCCGGAAAATCCAGCGCCATCGCCGTGGCGACCATGCCGGCCCAGGAATGCGCGAACACGATCGGCTGCGCAATGCCCATCTGCTGCAAGGCCTTGTGCAGCAGGCGTGCCTGCGCGTGGGGCGTCCAGATCGTCGTGCGCGGCCGTTCGCTGTAACCGTAGCCGGGCCGGTCGAAGAGGATGACCCTGTACTTGCTGGCGGCCATGTCGACGATTCCTGAAATGATCAGGTCCTGCATCATTGCACCGACGCCATGCAGCATCACCAGCGGCTGCCCGTCGCCTCGCTCGGTGTAGTGCAGGCGCACGCCATCGACCTCGATGAACTTGCCGATTGGCGGATGGGTCCGCTCGACGTCCTGGCTGCGACGCTGCACCACCAGCGCGGTTGCCGCCAGCGCAGCGCCGGCTGCAATTAATGCCGTCTGGGTGCGCATGCCGGCACCGGGGGCGCCGGCGCCTTCGGCGACATGCCGGGCAAGCGCTTCAGTCTCATGCTTGGAAAGAACATTCATCTCGCACTCCCGGTTTTTCGAAAGCCAATTGGAAGGACGGCACGGGTTCGAAGTTCAATGTTCTTCTGGAGCAGGCTCCTGAACGGGCCGGGCGAATATGCAAGAATTCATCCACCCTCACACATCAGCAAAGGATCGTCCATGCAGACCCGAATGACAGTGGACCACTTCAACCGCGTCGGCGCCGACTGCCTGCCCGGGCAGTTCGGCATCGTCGTCACCGAAATCGGCGACAAGACGCTGCAAGCCCATCTGGCGGTCCGGCCGCAGCTGCTGGCGCCGAACGGCTATCTGCATGCCGGCACCATCGTCACCCTGGCCGACACCGCCTGCGGCTATGCCTGCATGGCGCACCTGCCCGAAGGCGCGGTCAGCTTCACGACGATCGAGCTCAAGAGCAATTTCGTCGGCACCGCACGCGAGGGCACGATCGACTGCACCGCGCAGGCGGTCCACACCGGGCGCAACACCCAGGTCTGGGACGCGCTGGTGCGTCATCGCGAGACGGACAAGCTGATCGCGACCTTCCGGTGCACGCAGATGGTTCTGTGGCCGAAGAGCTGAGCCTTTCTGATTTTGCAACCGGATGTTACGTTGGCAACCGAAAATCGGCTTCACCCGGTTGCCACCGTAACAATCAAAAACAACAATTCTTCCGCTGTGCCGAGCCTGCGGGCGATCATCGGCATTCCGTTTCCCGACTGGAGATGCCATGCCGTCCGCCCCTTCGTTCCGTCGCACCCGTTCGCTGCCGGCCGGCCTGCTCACCTTGGCGGCCCTCGGAGTCGCACCGCATGCGCCAGCTTACGCCCAGGCAGGCGCTTCCAGCGTGCCGGCGCGGCTCGCGGCTCCCGTCCTGGTCCGCTATGTCTATTACCCGGATCTGCAGGTCTACTACTCCACCCAGCAGCAGATCTGGTTCTGGATGAATGGCAGCGGCTGGAGCTATGGTGTGGACCTCCCCGACACCTACCGTGAACGGCTGGGCACCGGCATCGCCCTCAAGCTTGCGACCGCGCGCCCGTTCGAGGAGCACGCGTCGGTGGAGCAGCGCATCGGGCGGCCGTGGCGGCGCCAGCAGGAGCTTCGGCGCGAAGAGCAAGGGGGGGATGCCCAGGCGCGCGGCGCCGCAGACAAGGACAACGGCTGACGCGTTAATTGCCCTGCCGCCGGGACGCGGGTGTCTTGCTAGAATGATGCCGTTCGCGACCAGGGAGGGCATCATGCATCAAGGCAGTTGTCTGTGCGGGGCGATCCGCTATGAGATCACGGCGCCGATCAAGCGCATCACCCATTGCCACTGCTCGATGTGCCGCAAGGCGCACGGCGCGGCCTTCGGCTCTTACGTCACAGTCGCGCACGGCGCCTTCCGCTTCACCGAAGGGCAGGACATGGTCGCCGCGTACTCCTCTTCCCCGGGCGTGACCCGCACCTTCTGCAAGCGCTGCGGTTCGACGCTGCAGTGGTACAGCACGATCCACCATCCGGAAACGGTCAGCATTGCCGCCGGCACCCTGGACACCTCGCCGCCCCCACCGCCGCAGCAGCACATCTACGCCGCGTTCAAGGCGAGCTGGTACCGCATCGAGGACGCCATTCCGCAAGCGGAAGCCGGCCTGTAGCATCGCGATGACCTATTACACGCTCAAGCATCTGCACGTCGCCTGCGCCCTGGTGAGCGGCCTGCTGTTCGGCATGCGCGGTCTGTGGATGCTGCAGGCGTCCCCGCTTGCGCAACGCCGTTCGCTGCGCCTGGCCGCGCATGTAATCGACACCGTCCTGCTCGTCAGCGCAATCGGCCTGGTGGTGTGGAGTGCACGTTACCCGCTCCTGCAGGACTGGCTGACCGTGAAGGTGATCGCCGTGTTCGCCTACATCGGCGTCGGCAGCATCGCGCTCAAGCGCGGCAGCTCCCGCTTCGTGCGCGGGGTCGCGTTCGTGACCGCACTTGCAATCTTCGCCTACATCCTCAAGCTCGCGCTGACCAAGCAGCCATTCTGAGACACCGCATGCATGCCACTGATACCGCAGCTACCCCTGACCACGCCGAAGCGCTCGCCTCGCTGCGCGCGTCGCTCGACGCGCTCGCGCAAAGACGCATCGCGACCGACGCGTTTTGCCGCATCTGGCGCGCCCAGCACGCCCTGCTGGCGTGCCTGCCCGCACGTTATGGCCTGGTGATGGAGGATCTGCTCGGACGGATGGAAAGCGGCAGCCTGTTCGGTGAAGAGAGCTGCTCATTCAGCCAGGAGGAATTGCGCGCGAGCCTCGCAACCTGGCTCGACAAGGCGGCACAGTCGCTGGGCGCCTGAGCCACAACAAGAAGCCGCTTGCGGCGTTGCACCTCCCAGCCGTACTACACGCACTGTCTGCGCCGGCGCCTTGACATCGGCTTCTTGTCTTAACTTCTCAATGCCGCCGCGCGCGGCGTTCCGGCTCAGCCTCCCGTGGTCGGAGCGGGCTGGACGATTTGATTGACCGCGGCGTTGACGTTCGATTCGAGCGTCTGGACCGCGCGCCGGGTCGAACGGTTGACCTCTTCGTATCCGGCGGTTGCGCTGCCGATCGCGACCTTCACGAGGGCCATCAGGTTTTCCGTTCCCGGCGGCGCATTGCGGGCGGCTTCATCCACCAGCTCGCCGGCACGCCGCGCGGCCTCAGCAAGCTGAACCTCGGTCGCGCGCGTCAGATCCGCCTGCGCATCGGACGCAATGTTGACCACATGATTGCCGTAGGCGATCGCCTTGCCGATACTCGGACCGGTCTGCGTGCGCATGACCGACACTGCCTGCTGCATGTCGCGCGCGGTCAGCATCTGCCGGGCCAAGGCCGAATTCTCTTCCATCGAGGCGCGGACGGCAGCGATATTGAGCCGCGTGAGCTTTTCCATGCTGTCCAGCGCCGTCTGGCTGAACTCGCGGTACAGCGCCACCTGCGTGTCGAACTGCGCGCGCGCCGCGGCAGCGATCTGCTGTTGAGAGGGGAACATGGCTTCTCCGTGCTGATTCTGATCAGGGTGCCGGCGCGGCCGGCCTCTATGTTGCGAAGCAACAAACACTATTTTAGAGTGAGGCCCGCGCAATCTCAATCATGATTTGCTGCAACGCCGCATTCCGTGCGGTGACCGTCAGCGTTGCAGGGTCTCGGCGCGACGGCTGGTGCGACGCTCGGCGGAATGCGACGCGACGCGGAACTCGACATTCGTGAGGCCGACCGCTCCAGGCGGACCGGCGACGAACGCAAAACCCTGCTTGACCGGAAACATGCAGTTGTCGCGCAGGATCAGGTCGGTCTGGCAGTTCGGGGTCGGCGAATACAAGTGCGGCTTGATCTCGTTCCAGATCTGCTCGGTCACCCATCCATACAGGTAGAGCTGGTGCGGATACAGTGAACTGTCCGCGTCCAGATAGCCCTTCTGATTCTTCTTCAGTGGCGGCTCCTGCGGCAGCGCGTTGGATACGATCAGGTCGACCGCACCGTCGCCGATCGGGTACGCCTCTTCGTTCTGGAAGGTGCTGTACGCCAGGCGCAGGTGCCAGCGGCAGGACAGCGCAATGCTCTTCTCCATGCCGACACGTTCGGTGTCCATCGACAGCCCGTCGGTGACGGTGAGCGTGGTGCACATCACCTGCCCGATCAGGGTCGGCTCCAGCTTGCGGATTTCCTCGAGGTTTTCATGCAGGTTCCAGAAGAACCACTTGACCCGCTCGCCCTCGCTCATGTCCGCCAGATCCGACATCGGCCGCATGCCATGCTGCTCGATCGTGCGCATCGCTTCCTTGCGCTGCTTTTCGTGAGCTTCGTCAACATCACTTGCAAATTGCGGGATGAAATCGCTCCGCATTGGGCATCTCCAGATTAGGCGGATTGAAAAAACGCGTGGCGCACATGCGTATGCTATTGAGCCGCTGCTGCTGTACTAAGTTCATGCCGCCACGACAGAATTGGGCATCGCGCAGGATTACCCGGGGCGCGCGTCGACATTCGGCCGTTCATCGCGGCGCATGGGTAGTATCGAATCCCGAACACTTCCCGTTCAATGACAATCATCAAGAAAGCGCCCGCCCACCGGATTTCCGGCACGCCGGGCGGCTTTTCGCCGGCGAAAAAAACGCCCGCACGAAGCGGGCGCGAGAGGAACAGCAGCCGGCGCGCAGCGCCGTCCTTCTCATTGCATGTGCTGACCGCCATTGATCGAAATGTTCGCACCGGTCACAAAGG
>DATLGF010000391.1:0-3509 GCA_035540575.1 Noviherbaspirillum sp. | reverse complement strand
GATCTTCCACGCCCGATACAGCATGCCGCCCGCGAGCGCGGGGATCGCGAGGAAGAGCAGCCAGGCGACGGCGAGTTCCAGATAGATCATGCAGCGTGCTCATGCAGACGAAACGGGCGCACCGCGTCGGCGGCGCGCCCGGCTTCGACGATTGCGTCAGTGGCCCTGGGCAAGCCCGGCACCGCGCGGCGTGCGGATGTCTTCCACGAGGTGCTGGATGTGCTCCGGCGAAGGACGCGTGAGCTTGAGCACCACGAAGGCGACCACGATATTGATCAGCGCACCGATCATGCCGATGCCTTCCGGCGAGATGCCGAACAACCACTGGCTGTCCGGTACCGGGCTTGCGCCGAACAGCACGTCGCGCTTGAAGTACACGATGTAGACGAGCGTGAAGATCAGACCGCTCAGCATGCCGGCGATCGCGCCTTCCTTGTTCATCCGCTTGCTGAAGATGCCGAGCATGATGGTCGGGAACAATGAGGCCGCCGCCAATCCGAACGCAAACGCCACCACCTGCGCAACGAAGCCCGGTGGATTGAAGCCGAGATAGCCGGCGATCAGCACCGCGACCGCGGCCGATATTCGCCCCGCAAGCAATTCGCCCCGCTCGGATAGATTCGGCGTGAACATGCTCTTCATCAGGTCATGCGAGATCGCGGCCGAGATCACCAGCAGAAGCCCGGCCGCTGTCGAGAGCGCAGCGGCGATCCCCCCGGCCGCGACCAGCGCGATCACCCAGTTCGGCAGCTGCGCGACTTCCGGGTTGGCGAGCACCATGATGTCGCGGTCCACCGTCAGCTCATTGCCCTGCCAGCCGGCCTCGGCCACGCGCTTCTGGAATTCCGGGTCCTTCGACTTGTCGTTGTAGTACTGGATGCGGCCGTCGTTGTTCAGGTCCTGGAACTTGAGCAGGCCGGTGCGCTCCCAGCGGCGCATCCAGTCCGGACGTTCCTCGAACTGGATGTTGGCCTCGGGCGCGAACGGCTGCCCGGCGATCGCGCCCGGCGAGATCGTCGCGTGCAGGTTGTAGCGTGCCATTGCGCCCACCGCCGGCGCGACCGTGTACAGGATCGCGATGAAGACCAGCGCCCAGCCGGCCGAGCTGCGCGCATCGGCCACCTTTGGCACCGTGAAGAAGCGCACGATCACGTGCGGCAATCCGGCTGTGCCCGCCATCAGCGCGAAGGTGATCGCGAAGATGTCGATCATCGGGCGGCTGCGCACCGTGTACTCGGCAAATCCCAGATCGGTGACGACCTGGTCGACCTTCGCGAGGAAGTGTGTGCCGTCGGCGACCGTGCTGCCCAGGCCGAGCTGCGGAAGCGGATTGCCGGTGATCTGCAGCGAGATGAAGATTGCCGGGATCGTGTATGCGGTGATCAGCACCACGTACTGGGCCACCTGGGTATAGGTGATTCCCTTCATTCCACCCAGCACCGCATAGAAGAACACCAGCCCCATTCCGATCACCAGGCCGGTGCCGATTTCCACTTCGAGAAAGCGCGAGAACACGATGCCGACGCCGCGCATCTGTCCGGCCACGTAGGTGAAGGAGATGAAGATGAGGCAGATGACCGCGACCATGCGCGCGCCCTGGGAGTAGTAGCGGTCGCCGATGAACTGCGGCACGGTGAACTTGCCGAACTTGCGCAGATACGGCGCGAGCAGCACGGCAAGCAGCACGTAGCCGCCGGTCCAGCCCATCAGATACACGGAGCCGTCATAGCCGAGGAAGGCGATCAGGCCGGCCATCGAGATGAAGGAGGCCGCCGACATCCAGTCGGCGCCGGTTGCCATGCCGTTGACGACCGGATGCACACCGCCTCCGGCCACGTAGAAATCCCTCGTGCTGCCCGCACGCGCCCAGATTGCGACGCCGATGTAGAGCGCGAAGCTCAGGCCGACGACGAGATAAGTGAGTGCCTGTAGTGACATGTCCGCTCTCCCGTTCTTATTGTTCGTGGACGTCGTGCTCGCGATCGATCTTGCCCATGCGCCGCGCGTACCAGAAGATCAGGACAACGAATACGTAGATCGATCCCTGCTGGGCAAACCAGAATCCGAGCGGATAACCGCCGATGGAAATTCCATCCAGCACGTCGACGAGCAGAATGCCTGCCACGAATGAAACGATGAACCAGATGGTCAGCGTGATCGCCAGCAACCTCAGTGTCGCGCGCCAATAGGCGGCCGCCTTGTCGTCCAACATGTCCGTCTCCTTGATCGTGAGTATTGGATGGAAGCAGTATGGAACGAGCATAGCGCCACAAACTTACAGCGCCCTTACCGCGACCGAAACCTGCTTCACGCATGTAGGGAAACGCGGATACACGATGCCGGGGATGACGAATATCAAATGCACGCGCTCTGTGCGGCAGCACGATTGGGGAGACATCAAGCTGCATGTGAAGACGCGGGTGCTGCTGTTTGCTTCCGGGGTTCCGGTGCCGTCGCGACGCAAGCCGGAGCAGCGCCCCGCAGGTTTCACTCGAATAACACCGGGGTGCCGCGAGATCTCAGAAACTGCCGGCGAAGCGATAGCATGCGCCGGGATGCCACATCGTCGCGACCGATGCGACGCGCCCCATCGACAGCGTGCGCCGGTGCAGGACCAGGCAAGGCGAGTCAGGGGCAATGCTCAGATGCTCGGCAATGTCGGCCGGCGCGGGCAGCGCCTCGATGCTGTACTGCACGCCTTGCAGCGGCGCGGCGCGCATCAGGTATTCGTTGGGTGTGACGACGGAGAAATCCTGCTGCATGTAGTCCGGCGCGGCTTGCGGATTCACCCAGCGGTCCTCGACCTGGATCGGCGTCTCGTTCTCGAAGTGGACGATCAGTGAATGGAACAGCGGGGCGCCGGCCTTGAGCTCGAACGCGCGCGCCATCCCCTCCCCCACCTTGCGGCGCTCGAGCAGATGGAGCTCGCTGCGGTGCTGATGCCCGCGTGCGCGCACCTCGTCGGCAATGCTCTTGATCTCGACCAGCGTCGACTGGTATTTCTGCTGGGCGACGTAGGTGCCGGACCCCTGGATGCGCAGCAGGACCTGCTCGTCGGTGAGTTCGCGCACCGCGCGGTTCACCGTCATCCGCGACACGCCGAACTCGCGCGCCAGCTCCTGTTCCGAGGGAATCGCGTCGCCCTCCTGCCAGGTGCCGGCATGGACCTGTGCCAGCAGGTAATCCTTGATATGCCGATAGGCCGGAACCGCCTCGCCCTGTTTCCGTCGCTGTTTATCCGAGACTGCCAAGCCGCTTTCTCCCCGCGTGTAACCGATTGCAGCAGTTTAACCTGTCCAGCCAACTCGTCTTCGCCTTGCATAAGTTGTATATACAACTTAAACTGCTCGCATTCCACCGCCGATCAAGGAACTGCTATGGCTGCTCCCGCCACCGATCCCCGCTCCGATCCCCGTTTCGATTCCGACCGCAAGATTCGCGCGCCGCGCGGCTCAACGCTCTCCTGCCGGAACTGGCTGACCGAGGCCGCGTACCGGATGATCCAGAAC
>DATLGF010000390.1:0-3015 GCA_035540575.1 Noviherbaspirillum sp. | reverse complement strand
TTGGAGATCGCAAGGGCACCTATGACCTGCTGCGAGCGGTGGCGCGCGTGGTCAAGACGCATCCCGATCTGAAGCTGGTTCTTGCGGGCGACGGCGAGATCGAGCGTGTGCGCCGGGAAGTCGTGCGCCTC
Organism: Noviherbaspirillum sp.; assembly: GCA_035540575.1. GTDB lineage: Bacteria > Pseudomonadota > Gammaproteobacteria > Burkholderiales > Burkholderiaceae_D > Noviherbaspirillum. The sequence goes on along the minus strand of DATLGF010000390.1, from coordinate 2,884 downwards.
GGTCTGACTTCCCATGTGGAAGTGCTGGACTGGGTCAGCGGCCGGCGCAAGGAAGCGCTGCTCGAACGTGCCGCGATCTACGTGCTGCCATCCTATTGCGAAGGGTTGCCGATGAGCGTGCTCGAAGCGATGGCTGCCGGGTTGCCGGTGGTAACCACGCCGGTGGGCGGCGTCCCCGAGGCGATCACCGACGGGCTGGAGGGACGGCTGGTGGTGCCGGGCGATGTCGATGCGCTGTGCGAGGCGCTCGACGCCCTGCTGTCGCAGCTCGAGCTGCGCCGCCAGATGGGGCAGGCGGCCCGCGCCAAGATCGAAACCACGTTCTCGGCGACCTGCGTACTGCCGCAGCTCGAACAACTGTACAGGCAGCTCGGGATCCGCCCATGCCTTCGCTAGGGTGGATGTTCAACCGCCTGCGCCTGATGGGGCCGGCGGAGGTCGCATGGCGCAGCCGCAAGGCGCTGGCCGCCCGCTTCGAGCGTGCGCGCGCGGCGATTGCGCCTCCGACCCCGCCCGCTCCAACCGCGCGCGACGTGTTCGGCAAGCCCTGGCTGGGCGGCATTCCTGATTTCCCGGCGTTCGACGCGGCGCCATACTGCGCCGCCGCCGAGCGCATTCTCGCCGGCCGCTATGACGTATTCGCGCTGCGCGACCTCGCGCTCGGTTTTCCTCCCGAATGGAACCGCGATCCGAAAACCGGCGTGCTTGCGCCGCTGACCTTCGGCAAGACGCTCGATTATCGCGACGAGCGCACGGTCGGCGACATCAAGTACCTCTGGGAAATCAATCGCCACTACGAAATCGTCACGCTGGCGCAGGCCTGGCGGCTGTCCGAGGACGACCGTTTTGCCGAAGGCTGCCGGCGCATGATCGACTCCTGGATCGAGGACTGCCCGTATCCGCTCGGAGCGAACTGGTCGAGCGCCCTCGAGCATGCGCTGCGCCTGGTGAACTGGGCTGCGGCCTGGCAATTGCTCGGAGGGGCCGAGGCGCCGCTGTTTCAGGGCGCGCAGGGAGCGGCGTTCCGCCAGCGCTGGCTCGCCGCCGTGCACCGGCATTGCGATTTCATCGCCAGCCATCTCTCGAAGTATTCATCGGCGAACAATCATCTGTTCGGCGAATACATGGGCATGTTCATCGCATCGCTGACCTGGCCGTGCTGGGCCGAGAGCAGCCGCTGGCGCGACACCGCGCGGCAGGGGCTGGAAGCCGAGGCGCTCAAGCAGATTGCGGACGACGGCGTCAACCTGGAGCAGGCGATCTGGTATCACCACGAAGTGACGGAAATGATGCTGCTATGCACGTTGAGCGCGCGCCGCAACGATGTGCACTTTGCGCGCGCGTGGTGGGCGCGGCTGGAAGCGATGTGTGAATTCATCGCGGCCGTGATGGATGTGGACGGCAACGTCCCGATGATCGGCGACGCGGACGACGCGGTGATGCTGCGGCTGGCGCCGGACCGCACGCAAAACGTCTACCGCTCGCTGCTGGCGACCGCCGCCGTGCTGTTCTCGCGCCCGGATTTTGCGCGCAAGGCCGGCACTTTCGACGACAAGTCGCGCTGGCTGCTCGGGCAGGACGCGGCGTTCGACTTCGCCGCGCTCAAGGCCGATGGCGCCCGCCAGCCGCGGGGCAGCGGCGAGCCGCCGCCCCGCCTTGCCTTTCCGCATGGCGGCTACTACGTGCTTGGGTCCGCGCTCGATACCCCGGAGGAGGTGCGCATCGTCGCCGACGCCGGACCGCTGGGCTACCTGTCGATCGCCGCGCATGGGCACGCCGACGCGCTGTCGTTCACGCTGTCAGCCGCCGGCCGGGAGATCCTGATCGATCCCGGCACCTGCGCGTACCACACCCAGCCGGCCTGGCGCGCGTACTTTCGCGGCACCTCCGCGCACAACACGGTGCGCATCGACGGTCGCGACCAGTCCGAGGCGGGCGGCAATTTCATGTGGCTGCACAAGGCGCATGCGCAGTGCGAGCTATGGGACAGCGATGAGGATGCCGACCGCTTCGCAGCCTGGCACGATGGCTACCAACGACTGCCGGATCCGGTCATCCATCGTCGCAAGCTCCTCTATATGAAGAGTGAGCGCGTACTCGTGGTGCAGGACAGTTTCGAGTGCGCGTCCTCGCACGGGCTCGAGTTCTGGTGGCACTTTGCCGAAGACTGTATCGTCAACGTACACGGCGGGATGATCGAAGCGCGCTGCGGCCCTGTTCGCATGACGATGGAACGCGACACGCCGCCGGAGTCATTGGAGCTCGTGTCGGGCGCGGAGCAACCGCAGGCCGGCTGGATTTCGCGCCGCTTTGACGAACGTCACCCGACTACCTCGGTGGTTCTGCGCGAGCGCATCTCCGGCAGCGCGTCGCGCATCACGACACTGCGTATAGATATTGAACAGTAGTTGGCGTCGCGCCCCAACTTGGCGCGGTTCTGATCTGCCCCCAATCCCGAGAACTGCAAACTCTGCGCACCGTCAAACCCGGGGCGACACGCGTCTGGTTCACTAGACACCTCCTGTTACATGCTTGATTCATCACATGGCTGCCCCTCTGATCAGGCGACACCAAGCAAACGCTCCGGTTACATCAAGCGAGGATCGCACGTCGCCCGCAGCCGTTGTCATCTCCACCCTGCCGCCATCCGGCGGCACGGAACAACTCTCATCGGTCACCTCGTCGTATGGCGAGGCGTCTCGCAACAACAAAGGAGCTGTCATGCGCATCAGTGTTTTCGGGCTGGGCTATGTGGGCACGGTTTCGGCGGCGTGCCTTGCGCGCCAAGGCAACAAGGTGATCGGCGTGGACGCGAATCCGATCAAGGTTGACATGATCAACCGCGGACTCTCTCCGATCGTTGAAAAGGACCTGGGTGGATTGA
>DATLGF010000389.1:0-2662 GCA_035540575.1 Noviherbaspirillum sp. | reverse complement strand
ACGCACACCCGCCTGTGGCCGGGCATCGAACCGGACCTGCGCGACGTGGACGTGGCGATCTCGCGCACCGAGCCGGAATTCGACGGCCGCCCCGCGGTGCACGAGGTCCGGCAACTCCATCTGGACGCGATCACGGCCGCGCAACGCCATCTGTTCTTCGAGAACCAGTACTTCACCTCCGGCATGATCGCCAACGCGCTCGCCGCGCGCCTGGAGCGCGCCGAAGGTCCGGAAGTGTGCATCGTGTCGCCCCGCACCCAAAGCGGCTGGCTCGAGCAGGCGACGATGGGCCTGTTGCGCGCGCGCGTGCATCGGCGCCTGCGGCAGGCCGATCGGCACCGGCGCTACCAGATGCTGTGTCCGCAGGTACCCGGCCTGGGCGAGGACTGCCTGAACGTGCACAGCAAGGTATTCACAGTCGACGAAGCCTTGCTCAGTATCGGGTCGGCAAACCTGTCGAGCCGCTCGATGGCGCTGGACACCGAATGCAACCTCAGCATCGAAGCCCATGGCGAGGTGCGCATTGCCGCGGCGATTGCGCACATGCGCAACCGCCTGCTCGCCGAGCATCTGGATACCACGCCGCAGGCGGTGCAGAGTGAGATCGAGCGGCGCGGCAGCCTGCTTGCGGCGATAGCCGCGCTGTCGCACGGCGAACGCAGGCTGGCGCCGATGGAGCCGGAGGTCGTGCCCGAGCTCGACGCGCTGATTCCGGAGCAGGCGGTGTTCGACCCGGAAAAACCGATCAAGCCGGATGAGCTGGTCGCCCAGCTGGTGCCGCGCGAGGCGCGCAAGCCGGCGCCGCGCCGGCTGATCGGACTGGGCATGCTCGCGCTCGCGCTGGCTCTGCTGGCAGTCGCCTGGCGCTGGACGCCGCTGCGCGACGTGGTCAACCTTGGCTCGCTGGTGGCGCTGGCCCGCAGCCTGGAAGCGCTGCCGTTCACGCCGCTCGCGGTGATGGCCAGCTATGTGGTCGCAGGGCTGCTGATGGTCCCGGTCATGCTGCTGATCGCTGTGACCGGCATCGTGTTCGGGCCGTTCGAGGGATCGCTGTACGCGGCCGGCGGCTGCGTGCTGAGCGCGGCGGCCGGCTATGGCCTCGGGCGCTGGCTGGGACGCGAGACCGTGCAGCGCATGCTCGGCCCGCGCATGAACCGGCTCTCGAGAAGGCTGGCCCGGCAGGGCATCGCGGCGATGATCGTGATCCGCATGCTGCCGATCGCACCGTTCACCGTTGTCAACATCGTCGCCGGCACCTCGCATATCCGGCTGCGCGACTACCTGATCGGCACGCTGCTGGGCATGCTGCCCGGCATCTTCGTGACCGTCACCTTCGTGCATCACCTCGCGGAAGCAATACGCAATCCCAGCGTCGGCACCGTCGCGGTGCTCGGTACCGTGGCGCTCGCGCTGATCGGGCTCGCCATGGGCCTGCAGAAGCTGCTGCGGCGCAAGGACGACGCGGCCGTGTGATGGCGGCCGTACCCGAACCTTCCGCCGCCCCCCAGCGCGCACCCTGGCCGCTGACCGTGGCCACGTACAACATCCACGCTGCCGTCGGCCGTGACGGCCGCTATGCGCCGGACCGCATCATCGACGTGCTGCATGAACTCCAGGCCGATATCGTGGCCCTGCAGGAAGTGCCGCTCGGCGGTACCCAGTGCGACAACGTGCTGACGATGCTGACCGAGGCGACCGGCTACGAAAGCGCGGAAGGGCCGGCCTGCGACACCGTGGAACGGCGCTACGGCAACGCGGTGCTGTCGCGCTTTCCGATCCTGTCGGTGCGCGCGATCGACCTGTCGTTCGGCAGCCGTGAGCCGCGCGGCGCGCTCGATGCGGATGTGGACTGCGGGGGCGACCTGCTGCGCGTGGTCGCCACCCACCTCGGCCTGCGCCCGGCCGAGCGGCGCCATCAGATCCGGCGCCTGCTCGACGTCTTCGACACCGACGAGATGCCCGTCATCCTGATGGGCGACATCAATGAATGGTTCGTATGGGGAAAGTCACTGCGCATGCTGGTGTCGCACTTTCAGGCCGTGCCCGCGCCGGCGACCTTTCCTTCAGGTTGGCCGGTGTTCGCGCTGGACCGGATCTGGATCCGACCGCGGCACCGCCTTGTGCATGTCGAGGTGCACGCTACGCCGCTGGCGCAGGTGGCGTCGGATCATCTGCCGCTGATCGCGCACATCGACGGCTGAGACGCCCCCGCATGAACCGCTTGGGGGACATGGCGATTCCCTGGTGTCAGCCCGGCCTGCAGTCCAGGCGGGCTGTGGACCTCGTCAGGCCCGCTGCGTCGGCGCGCTCGGCCGGCTTTCCCGGGGCACGCGCTGGTACGGGTGTGGCGGTATCGAAGGATCGAAATCCACCCAGTCGCCATTGACAATGTTGCCCTCGCTTAATTCCAAGTCAGTCGCCCCCAACGCGATCAAGGCATCGGCGGCCATCCGTTCGCCATCCCCGTGGTCCGGCGGTACCACCACGGCCACGTACATGCCGGCATGGCGCATCGGCATGGCGTTTTCCGGATCTTCGTCCTCCGGGCCCACGTCGCCCGATTCCCGCATCGAGGCAAGGCCGCCGATCAGGCCACCGAGGTGCCCGCCGAGCAGCCCCCCGGCAATCGGCCCGAGGGGCCCCAAGGCGGGCACCTCGGTGG
>DATLGF010000388.1:0-2258 GCA_035540575.1 Noviherbaspirillum sp. | reverse complement strand
GCCTTCTTCGGCGTACTGCCGGGTACCGGTTCCACCATCGCTTCGTTCATGTCCTATGCGGTCGAGAAGAATGTCTCGGACCGGCCGAAGGAGTTCGGCCATGGCGCGATTGAGGGTGTCGCCGGTCCCGAGGCCGTCAACAACTCCGCCGCCCATACCGCCTTCATCCCGTCCCTCACGCTCGGCCTGCCGGGGGACACCGTGATGGCGCTGATGCTCGGCGCGATGATGATTCTCGGCATCACCCCCGGCCCCACCCTGATCAGCGAGTACCCGGAAGTGTTCTGGGGCCTGATCGCCTCGTTCTGGGTCGGCAACCTGATGCTGATAATCCTGAACGTGCCGCTGATCGGGCTCTGGGTGCGCCTGCTGACCGTGCCCTATCGCTGCATCTATCAACGGTGCTGTTCTTCATGCGTGGGCGTGTACTCGTACCACAACACCTACTTCGACGTGGCGCTGGTGCTGATCTTCGGCATCCTCGGCTTCATGTTCATGCGCATGGGCTTCGAACCGGCGCCGCTGCTGCTGGGCTCTGTGCTGGGACCGATGCTGGAAGAATATCTGCGCCGTGCGCCGCTGCTCTCGCGCGGCGATCCGATGATGCTGCTCGAGCGTCCGCTGTCGGCGACCTTCCTGGGCATCGGCGCGGCCCTGGTGTTGTGGACGCTCTGGTCCAGCTTCCGCGGCAGTGCACGGGCGAAGTAGGTAGTCACGCAGGGGCCGCACTGAGGCCCCGGATGGGTGCGGTCCATTCAGTCAAGGCGGCATCGTTTCATGGTCACCCCGGCGAAAGCCGGGGCCCAGTGTCTTCCAGGCAGGCACTGAACGGTATGACGATCCGGGTGCCCATTTCCATCGTGCAAGCCGGCAAACCGCGCGTGTGATAAGTTCGAGCGTTCGCTTCGATTTTGCTGTTTCACCTCATGCGCGACCTGTCCCGGATTGCCCGTTTCTTTCCCTTCCTGCGCTGGCCGCGCCCGACCCTAGCGTCGCTGCGCGCCGACGCCTGGACGGGCAAGCTCCCCGCCGGTTTCTCCGCCGCCTTCCCGGTCAGCGGCTCGTTCTCGCGCTCGGCGCTCAACCTATATGCCGGCGCAGTGAGCGCCTGGTCGACCCTGTTCGCCGCCGCCTGCGTGCTCTTGAGTCTGCTGTTCCTGACCGGCTACCTCCATTACCTGCTGATGGCCATGCTGGCCGCCATCATCATCGTGCCGGTGCTGAATGCGAGCGACGTGGCCGGCCTGCGCCGCCTGTTCTCGGTGTCGCGCAACGACGGCGTCATCGCGCTGGTCACCTTCGCCGCCACCATGCTCGCGCTGCCCGACCTGTACTGGGGCGTGGCCGCCGGCGTCGGCCTGAACATGGTGGTGTTCCTGTACCGGCGCATGCACCCGCGCGTGATCGAGGTCGGTTTGCATCCGGACGGCACACTGCGCGACCGTGAGCGCTTCGACCTTCCGCGCCTGGCGCCCGACCTGATCGCGGTGCGGATGGATTCGGCGCTCATTTTCCTGCCCCGGCAATGTGCTGGAGCGCTTCGTACTCGGCCACTGCCGCGAGGACCGCAGCATCCGCCGCGTGCTGTTGTGCGCGAACGGCTGCAACGATATCGATGCCAGCGGTCTCGATTCCCTGCAGGCGCTGCGCCTGGCGCTGGAAGGCGAAGGCGTGGCGCTGTATCTGAGCGCCGTGAAGATCCAGGTCTGGAGCGTGATGGACCGGTCCGGCCTGGGCGAGCGGCTCGGCAAGCAGCGCGTCTTTGTGACGGATCGGAAGGCGGTGGAGGCGCTCGCCATCCTGTCCTCGCAGACTGGTCCAGATGGAGCGACTGATCCCGAATGAACACATTTCTGCGCAAACTTGACCTGACTTCGCTGCGGCTGTTCGTGGCCGTATGCCGCGAGCAGAACATCGCGCGCGCAGCCGAGCGCGAACTGATCGCGCCGTCGGCGGTGAGCCGGCGCATCGCGGAAATCGAAAGCGTGATCGGCATGCCGGTGATCCAGCGCCGCTCGCGCGGCATCACGGTCACGCCGATCGGGCTGACCGTGCTGCGTCATGCCGAAGCCGTCATCGCCAGCATTGAGGCGCTGGCCGCTGAGCTGTCGCAATATTCGTCGGGCGCGATGGGCGAGGTGCGCCTGGTTGCAAACCTGTCGTCTATCGTACAGTTCCTGCCAGAGGACATTGCCGCATTCCAGCGCGTGTTCCCATCCGTCACCATCGACGTCGAGGAGCAGAACAGTGTTGAGGCT
>DATLGF010000387.1:0-5150 GCA_035540575.1 Noviherbaspirillum sp. | reverse complement strand
CATATGACTGCGATCTCGGCCGCCTCACGATCTATCGCAAGGCGGACGATAACCAGCAGATCGCACTGCAGTGGAACAAGCGCACGCACCAGATGACGCGCAAGGAAACCTCAACCGGAGCCGAGCGCTACGAAAGCGCCGACAGCGGGCTGGTCTGGATCGGCATTCCCGCCAAGGGCATGCTGCTGGACTCGAAGCAGGGCCGGCAGGTGGCGAATGACTGCCGCAACGAAACCCAGAAGAAGCAGGCCAGGAACTGACCGGCGTCCCGGCACGGATAGCAGCAGGATCGGAAGAAAAATATTTTCAACGCACTCAACGTTCAGCTAATAAACAAGGAGAGGCTATGTCCCGCAATACCCTGAACACGCTAAAGGAATTCAAGATCTCGGATTCCAGGAAAGGCAAGTTCTACTCGCTTCCGGCACTCGAGAAGAAGCTCGGCGTCAACATCTCGCGCCTGCCGGTGTCGATCCGCATCGTGCTTGAATCCGTGCTGCGCAACTGCGACGGCAAGAAGGTGACCGAAGAACACGTTCGCCAGCTGGCGAACTGGAAGCCGAATGCGCAGCGCGTGGACGAGATCCCGTTCGTGGTCGCGCGCGTCGTGCTGCAGGACTTCACCGGCGTGCCGCTCCTGGCCGACCTCGCCGCGATGCGCGGCGTGGCGCAGAAGATGGGCAAGAAGCCGAAGAACATCGAGCCGCTGGTGCCGGTGGATCTCGTCGTCGATCACTCGGTGCAGATCGACCACTTCCGCGAGAAGAAGGCGCTGGACCTGAACATGAAGCTGGAATTCCAGCGCAATAACGAGCGCTACCAGTTCATGAAATGGGGCATGCAGGCCTTCGACACCTTCGGCGTCGTGCCTCCGGGCTTCGGCATCGTCCACCAGGTCAACCTCGAATACCTGGCGCGCGGCGTGCACAAGAAGGAAGGCGTGTTCTACCCTGACACCCTGGTCGGCACCGACTCCCACACCACGATGATCAACGGCATCGGCGTAGTGGGCTGGGGCGTGGGCGGCATCGAGGCGGAAGCCGGCATGCTGGGCCAACCGGTCTACTTCCTGACCCCGGACGTGGTCGGCGTGCACCTGACCGGCGCGCTGCGCGAAGGCGTGACCGCAACCGACCTGGTGCTCACGATCACCGAACTGCTGCGCAAGCACAAGGTCGTCGGCAAGTTCGTCGAGTTCTTCGGCGAAGGCACCGAGTCGCTGTCGCTGACCGACCGTGCCACCATCGGCAACATGGCGCCGGAATACGGCGCGACGATGGGCTTCTTCCCCGTCGACGACGCCACCATTGATTACTTCCGCGGCACCGGCCGCACCAAGGCCGAAATCGACGCCTTCGAAGCCTATTTCAAGGCGCAGAAGATGTACGGCATTCCGAAGAAGGGCGAGGTCGACTACTCGGCGGTGGTCGAACTGGACCTGGGCAGCGTCGCGCCGTCGCTGGCAGGCCCGAAGCGTCCGCAGGACCGCATCGAAATCGGCAACGTGAAGTCGACCTTCACCGAGCTGTTCTCCAAGCCGGTCTCGGAAAACGGCTTCAACAAGAAGGCCGAGGACCTCGGTGCCGAATACGATACGGCCGACGGCGTGAAGCTGCATAACGGCGACGTGCTGATCGCCGCGATCACCTCGTGCACCAACACCTCGAACCCGAGCGTGCTGCTGGGCGCCGGCCTCCTGGCCAAGAAGGCGGTGGAAGCCGGCCTGAAGGTCGCGCCGCACATCAAGACTTCGCTGGCCCCGGGATCGCGCGTGGTGACCAAGTACCTGGAAGCCGCCGGCCTCCTGCCCTATCTGGAAAAGCTCGGCTTCGGCGTGACCGCCTACGGCTGCACGACCTGCATCGGCAACGCCGGCGACCTGACTCCGGCGCTGAACGAGGCAATCGTGAAGAACGATGTGGTCGCCGCTGCCGTGCTGTCGGGCAACCGCAACTTCGAAGCCCGTATCCACCCGAACATCCGCGCGAACTTCCTGGCCTCGCCGCCGCTGGTTGTCGCCTACGCGATTGCCGGCAATGTCAGGCGTGACCTGATGACCGAACCCGTCGGCAAGGGCAAGGGCGGCCGCGACATCTACCTGGGCGACATCTGGCCGACCTCGGAAGAAATCGCCAAGCTGATGAAGTACGCGATGAACGCGAAGATCTTCAAGGAGAACTACGCCGACGTCGAAGGCGCCCCGGGCAAGCTGTGGGAGCAGATCAAGGGTGTGGCCAAGGGCGAGGTGTACAACTGGCCGAAGTCGACCTACATCGCCGAGCCGCCGTTCTTCGAGGATTTCGGCATGGAACCGAAAGCCGCCGCCGGCGGCATCTCCGGCGCCCGCGCGCTGGGCGTGTTCGGCGACTCGATCACCACCGACCACATCTCGCCGGCCGGCTCCATCAAAGAAACCAGCCCCGCCGGCAAGTGGCTGCTGCAAAACGGCGTGCTCAAGGCCGACTTCAACTCCTACGGCTCGCGCCGCGGCAACCATGAGGTGATGATGCGCGGCACCTTTGCCAACGTGCGCATCAAGAACCTGATGATCCCGCCGAAGGCCGACGGTTCGCGCGTCGAGGGCGGCCTGACCATCCACCAGCCGAGCGGCGAGCAGATGTCGATCTACGACGCAGCGATGAAGTACATCGACGACGGCGTGCCGACCATGGTGTTCGCAGGCGAAGAGTACGGCACCGGCTCCTCGCGCGACTGGGCGGCCAAGGGCACCCAGCTGCTCGGCGTGAAGGCGGTGATCGCGCGTTCGTTCGAGCGCATCCACCGTTCGAACCTGGTCGGCATGGGCGTGCTGCCGCTGCAGTTCCTCAACGATGACAGCGTCCATTCGCTGGGCATCACAGGCAATGAAACCTTCGATCTGAAGGGCATCGAGGGCGAGATCAAGCCGCAGCAGAAGGCCACGCTGGTGATCAACCGCGCCGACGGCAGCAAGCAGGAAGTACAGTTGCTGTTGCGCATCGACACTCCGATCGAGGTCGATTACTACAAGCACGGCGGCATCCTGCCGTTCGTGCTGCGCCAGCTGCTCGCAGCTTAAGCAGGGCAAGGAGGGCCCGCGCCCTCAAGCCTGGCCGACGAAGGCCGCATGCTCACGCATGCGGCCTTTTTCATTTCCCTTGCAAAATCTCGCCTGCTTCGGCGCAGGAGCTGCGATCCGCGCGGATGCGGGGCGAATTGAATCAACTACAATACGAGTCTTCCGTACTGTCCGAAGCACCATGCGCCGTTTCTCCAAGACTTCCCCGAACAAGCTCTCCTCCGATGCGCACCGGCTCGTCTGCCTCGCGCAGGGCATGGCGCAGGCCGCAAGCCGCCTGGAAGAACGCCAGTGGGAAAACCGGCTCGACCTGCAGATCCACAAGCTGCTCAAGGGTGCGCAGCAAGATGCCATCGATGGCGCGCTCGAATACCTGTTCAGCTCCGATATTGCCGCCTACGACGCCCTGCTCGAAGCCGTCGAGGCCGGCAGCGAATCCTGCTCGGTGGAGCGCGAGGGCGAGCAGTACCATGCGCTGCTGATCGCCCTGCCCATCCTGGCCTGGACCCGTTTCTCGATCGCATCGGGCACGATCCCGGACCAGATGCGCACCACCTTGTGCGCGCACCTGCATGGTCACCTGCTCGCCGACGGCACCTGCCTGGCCCTGGCCCCGACGCTGTTCTCTATCGACCAGTTGCCGCGCACCCATGTGGAAACGTTCGCGCTGACGCAGCGCATGGCCCAGGCGGCCGTCAAGGGCGCCGGCATCAAGCCGCTCGCCAATGCGCCCGAGACTGCTCCCTTCCTCGCCGATACCCGCTATCTGCTGGCGGCGGTGGCCGCGCCTGCCGGCCAGCCGCTGTTCTGCTGGCAGGCCGCAATGCAGCCCGCAGAACGGGCGACTGCGTTTGCGCAATGGCGCGCGCAGGCCACGCCGAACATTGCCTCCCTGCTGCCGGGCTGCGGCGTCGAGCTGCTGATGCCCGAGGCCTACTATGTGGCCTGCCGCGAGGCGGATCGCCAGATCCGGCCCGCTTCGATCCGGGCGGCGATCCATTACCTGACGCACACGCTCGGTGTTGATGCGAACGGTCTGCGTGCGGTGATCGGCGGCTTTGCCGAGGAACCGCTGTCCGGACGCGTGGACGAGTACCGGGTCGGCTTCACGCTGCGCCAGAACCCGGAGGTGATCTATGGGGTCGTATGGCCGCTGTACGGCCAGGAGGACGAGGAAGAGTCGGACATCGCACCCAGTTTCGAGGCACTGACCACGCCCGAGATCCTCGAGGCCGAGTCACGCACGCCGCTGGAGGAGATCACCGCCCTGCTGCGGGCCTGCGGGATCACCCACATCAAGCGCCACGCCGAGCATTTTCCGCTGGAGTTCTGCGACGACTGCGGCGCCCCGCTCTACCCGGATCCGGATGGTGAACTGGTGCACGCGGAAATGCCGGAAGACGCCCCCGCCGGGCCCGGCCACTTCCACTAACCGGCTGACGTCACCACTTGCTGTACGGGTGGCGCAGCAGGTTCGCGTTGAAATAACGTGGGTCGTGCGTCACCTCCTCACCCACCCACTCCGGTTTGTCGAAAGCCTGGTCCGGGTGGTGCAGTTCCACCTCGGCCACGATCAGGCCGGCGTTGTCGCCGAGGAACTCGTCGACTTCCCACACCAGGCCATGCAGCGGAATGCGGTAGCGCAGCTTCTCGATGATCGGTCGTTCGCACAGTTCGTCGAGGAAGGTCTGGGCATCAAACAGGGGGACCGGATACTCCCACTCTCCGCGCGCGGCGCCGATATTTCGGCCCTTGATCGTGAGCAGCGCACGGTCGCCTTCAATACGCACGCGCACCACCCGTTCCGGCGCCGAGGACAGGTAGCCCTGGCGCAGCAGCACGCCCTGCGCCATCGACTTCCAGCGCAGGTCCCGCACCAGAAACTTGCGTTCGATTTCCATCCCCACCTCAGCTGCCCTCCACGGCCTGCAGCATCGGCTGCAGGATCGCCGCACCCAGGCGCATGCTGCGCCGGCCATCCCAGCCCGTGGCCGGGTCGGGAAGCATGGCGTTGTCCTTGAACGGCATCTCCAGCGTGAGCGACACGCACCCGAAGGTGTGACCGATGTACTTCGACGCCAGTTGCAGCAGG
>DATLGF010000386.1:0-7758 GCA_035540575.1 Noviherbaspirillum sp. | reverse complement strand
CCAGGACTGGATCGATGCGGCCAGTGTCGCCGATGTCGTCGGCGTGGACATCGAGGCGGTCAACTTCGCCGCCGAATACAAGGACCGCGTGTTCGCCGAATTCCTGCGCGAATACCAGGCCGGCCGCACCCCGAACCCGGACGTGCTCTGCAACGCCGAGATCAAGTTCAAGGCCTTCCTCGATCATGCGATGAAGCTTGGCGCCGACCGGATTGCCACCGGTCACTACGCGCGCGTGCGCGAGGTCGACGGCCGCTTCGAACTGCTCAAGGCGGTCGATGCAAGCAAGGACCAGAGCTATTTCCTGCACCGGCTGAACCAGGCCCAGCTCGCCAAAACGCTGTTTCCGCTCGGCGAGATTCCCAAGACCGAGGTGCGCCGGATCGCGGAAAAGATCGGCCTGCCGAACGCGAAGAAGAAGGATTCGACCGGCATCTGCTTCATCGGCGAGCGGCCGTTCCGCGAATTCCTGAACCGCTACCTGTCGCACCGTCCGGGACCGATGAAAACCCCCGACGGCACCATCGTAGGCGAGCATATCGGCCTGAGTTTTTACACGCTCGGCCAGCGCAAGGGCATCGGCCTGGGCGGGATGAAGGCTTACCAGAGCGAGGCCGGCACCAGCCAAGCCTGGTACGTCGCCGGCAAGGACGTGGCGACGAACACCCTGTATGTGTGCCAGGGGCACGACCATCCCTGGCTGCTTGGCGAGCGGCTCGAAGCGTCTCAAGAGAGCTGGATCGCCGGCGCGCGCCCGGCCCCCGGCAGCTACTCGGCGAAGACGCGCTACCGGCAGGCCGACGTGCCATGCAGTCTGAGCGATGCCGCACCTGGCAGCTTCTCGCTGAATTTTCCCGCCCCGCAGTGGGCGCTCACGCCAGGGCAATCCGCCGTCCTCTACGACGGCGAGGTCTGCCTGGGCGGCGGCATCATCGACACCGCCCACCGCCTCTCCTGATCTCCGCTCGTTGAGGTCATTCAGCGCCGGCGACCCGCGAAAGCGGGACGCCAGCGCCCTCACGCCCGCTTACAACACAGCCAAAAATATCGCTTGCATTCGTCTGCCACATCACCAATAATCTGAATACGAATCGTTCTCATTTATGAAAGAGCAACGGATCAGATGATGGCTACCGACGCAATCGACCCGCGCCCTCCGGGGCGCGCAGACTGTCGGGGACAGGCGGCACTGATGCTGTCTTCGCTGCTGCACCTGATGTCGCACTACAGCCTGCGTCGCCAGCGCGGCGAGTCGATCGACCGCTTGACGGCGACCATCGAGCGGCACCTGCAAGTCCTGGCCGAATGGCCGGACCTGGAACCGGTGCTGCGGGCGACCTGTGCGGAGCTCGGGGCGCAGTGGCGACAGATGGCGGACAGCGCGGCGCAGCCGGAACGGCAGAGCCTGTTGATGCGTCTGGTCGCACCCGCGCGCGGCTGCGCATAAGCGGGCGTCCCGGCCGGTTCCTTTGATCCATTGTTCGCCGCATCGACCAGTTCAGGTGATTTGATGATTGTCTGTGTCTGCTTCAACGTCTCCGACTCGAAGATCCGCCTGGCGGCGGATCAGGGTCATACCAGCATGCCGGCGCTGCGCGAAGAATTGGGTGTCGGCACCTGCTGTGGAAAATGCCACTCGTGCGCGAAATCGGTTCTGCGCACCCACCTCGAAGCGGGCATGCGCGAGCCGCAAGCCGTGCCTGCCGACGCGGCCTTGGCGGCCTGACGCCCGCGCTCTTGCATTCGGGCGTGGCGTGTGGCCGGAATGCCAACGTGAGCGGCTCTCCTGCGTTATGATGCGCAATGTCCCGGACCACCCGCTCCGGCTTTCCCGCACATCCATGGAGGAGCCCGATGAAAGGCGACCCGAACATCATCCGCCTGCTCAACGCCCAGCTCACCAACGAGCTCACCGCGATCAATCAGTACTTCCTCCACGCCCGCATGTACCGCCACTGGGGCTTCGAGAAGCTCGGCAAGAAGGAATACGACGAGTCGATCGGCGAGATGAAGCATGCCGACGACCTGATCAACCGCATCCTGATGCTCGACGGGCTGCCGAACCTGCAGGCGCTCAACAAGCTCCTGATCGGAGAATCGGTACCGGAAATGCTGGAATGCGATCTGAAGCTGGAACAGGGTGCGCAGCAGACGATCAAGGACGGCATCAAGGCCTGTGAGGCGGCCGGCGACTATGTGTCGCGGGAGATTTTCGAGGACATTCTGGAAGACACCGAGGAACACATCGAATGGCTGGAGACCCAGCTTGACCTGATCAACAAGGTGGGCCTGCAGAACTACCTCCAGGCGCAAATGGGCGAATCCTCCTGACGCCCGTTTCAACCAAACAAAAAGGCAGCCGAGGCTGCCTTTTTGTTTGGTCCGCTTGCTCAGCGCGGCACCGTCTCCTTGAAGGACGGGCGTTCCGCGAGCTTGTCATAAAGCTTGGCGAGATTCGGATGACGGTCGCGCCAGTCGATCTCCGGAAACCGGAACGACAGCCAGCCCAGCGTGCAGCCGACCGCGACGTCGGCCAGCGTGTAGTGGTTGCCGGTGCAGTACGGCGTTTCCTTCAAACCTGACGCCATCGCCTTCAGCCCGGCATCGATCTTGGACTGCTGCCGCCTGATCCATTCTTCGCTTTGCAGGTGCGGCGGACGCTGGGTGCGCTCGAGGCGGATCAGGACTGCTGCGTCGACAACGCCGTCGGCCAGCGCTTCCCAGCACTTCACTTCGGCGCGCTCGCGGCCGTTTGGCGGAATGAGCTTGCCGACCGGGGAAAGGGTATCGAGGTATTCGACGATCACGCGCGAGTCGAACATCGCTCCGCCGTCTTCCATCACCAGGCACGGCACCTTGCCGAGCGGGTTGGACTGCTGGATGGTCGTGCCTGTCGCCCAGACGTCTTCCACAATCAGCTCATAGTCGAGCTTCTTCTCCGCCATCGCGACGCGCACCTTGCGGACGTAGGGGCTGGCATGGGAACCGATCAGTTTCATAGCTTCGTATCGTAGGATGGGTTGCGATTATAACATTGAGGTATGTCACCTCCCGAATGCGGCCGTCCGCCGGCCCGGCGCCGGATTGCCCGGATGGGGCGAATGGTAGAATGCGCACTTTGCGGCGCCGGATCCCGCGCCCGCACCGTTTTCCAACCTCCTCGCAGTTCCCGCCATGCCTCTCTCCCCTCTCTCCGCCCTCTCGCCGCTGGACGGCCGCTACGCCGCGAAAACCGATGCCCTGCGCCCGCTGCTGTCCGAGGCGGGTTTCATGCATCACCGCGTCAAGGTTGAAATCGCATGGTTGCAGGCTTTGGCCGCTGCCGGTTTCGCCGAGATCAAGCCATTTTCGCCGGCTGCGGCCGCGCAGCTCGACAAGCTGGCCGCCGATTTTTCCGAAGCCGACGCAGCCCGCATCAAGGAAATCGAAGCGGTCACCAACCACGACGTCAAGGCGGTCGAATACTGGCTGAAGGAGAAGGTCAAGGACGTCCCGGAACTGGTTGCGGCATCGGAGTTCATCCACTTCGCCTGCACGTCGGAAGACATCAACAACACCTCGCACGGCATGATGCTCAAGTCGGCGCGGGACAGTGTCCTGCTGCCGGCACTGCAGGCGGTTATCGCCAGGCTGACCGAACTGGCGCACGCCAACGCCGACCTGCCTATGCTCTCGCGCACCCATGGCCAACCGGCCAGCCCGACCACCCTCGGCAAGGAACTGGCGAATGTAGTGGCGCGCCTGAAGCGCGCCGAAGCCCGCATCTCCAGCGTCGAGATCCTCGGCAAGATGAACGGCGCGGTCGGCAACTACAACGCCCACCTGTCCGCCTATCCCGAATTCGACTGGCAGGCGTTTTCCAGGCAGGTGATCGAGGAGCGCCTGGGACTGTCCTTCAATCCGTACACGATCCAGATCGAGCCGCACGACTACATGGCCGAGCTGTTCGACGCGATCGCGCGGGCCAATACCATCCTGCTCGATCTGAACCGGGACATCTGGGGCTATATCTCGCTCGGCTATTTCAAGCAGAAGACCAAGGCCGGCGAAATCGGCTCGTCGACGATGCCGCACAAGGTCAATCCGATCGACTTCGAGAACTCGGAGGGCAACCTCGGCCTGGCCAATGCAATGCTCAAGCACCTGTCCGAGAAGCTCCCGGTCTCGCGCTGGCAGCGCGACCTGACCGATTCCACCGTGCTGCGCAATATCGGCGTGGGCTTCGGTTACGCGTTGCTCGCCTACGACAGCTGCCTGCGCGGGCTGAACAAGCTTGAAGTCAATCCGCAACGCCTGGCCGAGGACCTGGACGCGACCTGGGAAGTGCTGGCCGAGCCTGTGCAAACCGTGATGCGCCGCTACGGCATCGAGAACCCGTACGAGCAGTTGAAGGAGCTCACCCGCGGCAAGGGCATTTCGCGCGAAGCCCTGCAGGACTTCGTCTCCGGCCTGGCCATTCCGCAGGAAGCCAAGGACCGCCTGCTCGCGATGACCCCCGCTTCGTACACCGGCCTCGCGCGCCAGCTGGCTAACGAAATCTGAGCCGCGCTTCGCGTTTCCACATACGGCGTTGCTCCTTCGGCAACGCCGTTTTTTTTCTGCTACATTGCTTCGCAGAAGTTTCCCCGTCGCCTGTGGGGCATTCCCGCCGTGTCATTTCAAGGAGCTCTCATGAAGCATGCATTTGCAGGTTTCGCGCTTGCCGCCCTCGCCGCACTGCCGCTGGCGGCGCAGGCGCAATTCGCCAAGGTCGAGGACGCCGTCAAGTACCGCCAATCCGCCTTTGCGCTGATGGGCGCCCACATGGGCCGCATCGGCGCGGTGGTCAAGGGGGAACAGCCGTACGACAAGGCGGCGGTCGAGACCGATGCGGCCATCATCGAAATGATGAGCCGCCTGCCATGGCATGCCTTCCCCGCCGGTTCGGAAACCAACAGCCGGGCGCGCCCCGAGATCTGGCGCGAACAGGACAAGTTCAAGGGATTGTCGGAAAAGATGCAGGCCGAAGTGCAAAAGCTTTCAGTTGCCGCTCGCGGCGGCGATCTGGCGCAGATCCGCAGCGCGATGGGCGCGGTCGGCCAGTCCTGCCGCGCGTGTCACGATAATTTCCGCGCTCGCTGATATTGGTCTTCACCATGGCGGGCATGGCGAAAAAAGACCCTCGCCGTCCCCGCCGTGGTTCAAGACTTCACCTTGATTTCCGCGCAAGCGCGATTGTCAGAGGTAAGTCCGCGGCAGCGTGACGATCCATATCATCAGCGCTGCGAGCCCGCCCAGTATTGTCACGGCGAGCAGCCGCGTCTTCCAGTCGTCGCGCGCAGCTTCGATTCCGGGCATCGGCTCCTCCACCTCCTGGTCGCCGGTGAACATCGGTCTGATCAGGCGCTTCCTCTTCACCACCACATACCAGGCAATCGCAGCCAGGTGCAGTGCGACCATCACATACAGCGCGACGACGCTCACGTCGCGATGGAACCAGGTGAGCCAGTCCGACAGGTCCTTGCTGATGTAGCGCGCCAGTGGCCCCTCGGTGAAGAAGATGTCGTCATTGGTGAACATGCCGGACAGGGCCTGCGCGAATACCACTCCGATCAACGCGAACACCGACAGACTGCCCAGAGGATTGTGGCCCGGCCGCTGCGACGGGTGTCCGCGAAGGTAGCCGGCGATGGCCGAGGGCCCGTAGAGAAAGCTGGAGAAGCGCGCATAACGCGGCCCGATGAAGCCCCAGACGATGCGGAACAGGATGAGCACCAGCACCGCATAGCCGATGCGGAAATGCCAGTCCATCGCGTTCCCGCCGATGTACTGCGTCACCCATGCGGCGACGAGCAGCGCCGCCAACGTCCAATGAAACAGGCGCAGCGGCAGATCCCAGACGCGTATTTTCTTCATTGTTCCTCCCGCGTTGACCAGCGGGGAAAGTGTAGACGAAAAAAAACCGGCTCGATGGAGCCGGCTTTTCCGCGATGCGGGCAGATTCAGACGACCGCGCCGTCGGTCTGATCCTTTTCCTTGATCGGCTTGACCAGGTCCTCGCGCTTGACGCCCAGCCACATCGCGACCGCTGCCGCGACGAACACCGACGAATAGATGCCGAACACGATGCCGATCGTCAGCGCCAACGAGAAGTAGAACAGGGTCGGGCCGCCGAAGATCAGCATCGAGACGACCATGATTTCCGTCGACGTATGGGTGATGATCGTGCGCGACATCGTGCGCGTGATCGCGTGGTCGATGACCTCATGCGTCGACATCTTGTTGTTGCGGCGGTCGCGGAAGGTTTCGCGGACGCGATCGAACACCACGACCGACTCGTTGACCGAGTAGCCGAGCACGGCCAGCACCGCCGCCAGCACGGTCAGCGAGAACTCCCACTGGAAGAACGCGAAGAAGCCGAGAATGATCACGACGTCGTGCAAATTCGCGATGATCGCGGCCACCGCGAATTTCCATTCGAAGCGCACCGCGAGGTAGACCATGATCCCGATGATCACCATCGCCAGCGCCATCAGGCCGTCCTGAGCCAGCTCCTCGCCGACCTGCGGGCCGACATACTCAACCCGCTGCAGCTGCACGTCGTTCTGCTGGGCGCGCAGCGCGCCCATCACCTTCTCGCTCTGCGCGGCCGAGGTGATTCCCGGGACCGTCGGCATGCGGATCAGCACGTCCTGGGCGGTACCGAAGCTCTGCACCTGGGTGTCGGTGAAGCCCAGCTCCTCGATCGCACCGCGAATGCGCGGCAGGTCGGCCGGCTGCGAATAGGTGACTTCCATCACCGTGCCGCCCGTGAACTCGATCGAGAGATTCAGGCCCTTGTAAAAAATGAAGAACACCGCCGCGATGAAGGCCGCCGCGGAGAACGCGTTGAGGAGCAACGCGTGCCGCATGAACGGTATGTCTTTCTTGATCCGGAACAGCTCCATGTCTTTCCTTTCAATGGCAGGGGCGCATTGCGCCGCCTGCCTGCGTCAATTGCGCGCGGTTCAACCGATTGCCAGCGTGGTGAGCTTCTTCTTGCGCCCGTACCACAGATTGATGATCCCGCGCGAGACGAACACCGCCGAGAAGATCGAGGTCAGGATGCCGATCGTGTGCACGACCGCGAAACCACGCACCACGCCGGAACCGAAGATCAAGAGCGCGAGGCCGGCAATCAGCGTGGTGATGTTGGAATCGAGAATCGTCGCCCAAGCCCGGTCGAAGCCGGTGGCGATCGCCATCTGCGGTGAGGCACCCGCGCGCAGCTCCTCGCGTATGCGCTCGTTGATCAACACGTTCGCATCGATCGCCATGCCCAGCGTGAAGGCGATGGCCGCCATGCCGGGCAGCGTGAGCGTGGCTTGCAGCATCGACAACACACCGATAAGCAGCATCAGGTTGACCGTAAGCGCGACCACGCTGAAGAAGCCGAACAGGTGGTAGTAGACGATCATGAAGATGATCAGCGCGGCGAAGCCGTACAGCACCGAATTGAAGCCCTTGGCAATGTTGTCGGCGCCCAGCTGCGGGCCGATCGTGCGCTCCTCAATGATTTCCATCGGTGCGGCCAGCGAGCCCGCGCGCAGCAGCAGCGCGAGATCGTTGGCGGCCTGCGGCGTGCCCATGCCGGTGATCTGGAAGCGCGAGCCGAGTTCGTCCTGGATGGTTGCCACCGTCAACACTTCGCCCTGGCCGCGCTCGAACAGCACGATCGCCATCAGGCGGCCGATGCGCCCGCGCGTGGCTTCGCGCATGCGGCGACCGCCGTCGCCGTTG
>DATLGF010000385.1:0-6590 GCA_035540575.1 Noviherbaspirillum sp. | reverse complement strand
GTTCAATTCCTAGGATCAAGCGAGTATAGCGTGAAGAAACCCATCGTCCCTTGAGGCTGCATTACACTGCGATCCTTTCAATTCCCGCCTTCGTATCATGATGCTCACCATCTACCACAATCCGCGCTGCTCGAAGTCGCGCGAAGCGCTGGCCTGGATGCAGGCGTACGCTCAGGAACATGGCAGGCGCCTCGAAGTGATCGAATACCTGAAGGATCCGCCGGACCGCAGGCGTTTGCAGGAACTCCAGGCGGCACTGGGCTGCGGGATGAGCGACATGGTGCGCAGCAGCGAAGAGGCATACCGCGCGCTCGGCTTGCAGCATGCCGACGACGCAGCCCTGCTTGACGCGCTCGCCACTCACCCGGAGTTGCTGCAGCGCCCTATCGTCGTGACCGGCGACCGGGCACTGATCGCCCGCCCGCCTACCCTGCTCGAGGACTTTTTCGGCTGGCGCTGATCAGCCGTCCGGCGCAACGCGCATGACCTCGTATTTTTTCAGGATGGCCTGGTACATGTTGACCAGCCCGCCAAGCCGGGGATTGGCAGGATCCAGACGCCGCGCTGTCTCGATATAGCCGCGGGCCTGATTGCCGAGGCGCGCTTCCCAGCCGAGATGCTCGAGGTGCTTGAGGGCGGCGACCGCGGCGTTGAATGCGACTTGCGGATTGTCCGGCAACTTGCGCGCTGCCGCCGCCATCATGTCGAGGGCCCCCCGGTAGTCACCTCGCCGAGCACGCTCGACGCCGCCGGAAACCATTTCCACCACTTGACGACGGCTCTCCCTGGCCACGCTGCGCGCCAGATCTGTGCGCCCGGACCGCTCGAACACCTCCATCGCCTTCGCCATCGCGTCCTCGTCGGAAGCGTTGCTCATGACGTCGCGCATGATTCGGGCGGCGCCGGCGTCGCGATCATGAGCAAAGCATTGCCGCGCGAGCTCCATCTTCAGTTCGTCGGAAACGCCATGCGCTTCGCTGCAGGCCGTCACAGCGGCGTCAAGGGCGGCCGCGGCGCGTTCGTTCTCGCCGGCCTGCTCGAGCATCAGCGCGGACGCGATGGCCTTGCAAACCGGTGTCTTGTCCGAATGCGCGGCCAGTTTCTCCATTTCCCGCACCACCGCGGCCGCCTGATCCGCCTCCCCCTTCCTGACCAGCGTACGCACCAGGCGCAGGTGGTCCTCGGGATCCTTGAACTCGGAATGGCGCGCCTTGCCGACGACCTTCTGGAACGAAGCCTGGGCGACGTCCACATCGCCGGTCAGAAGCGCCATGTCGCCTAGCTTGCGCAGGCGACGCAGCGCGTGCGGCGAGATGGCGACGGCGCCGGCCAGCGTGTCCTTCGCCTCGTCCAGACGGCCCGTCTTCTCGCGGGTCTTTGCCAGCCAGTCCCAGGCGTCCATGTAGTGGCTGCTTTCCTCGACCAGCGCGGCGAGCAGCATTTCAGCCTCGCCGAACCTGTTCTGCATGAACAGCGTCTTTGCCAACCCAAGCCGCGCCCATGCGACCGCCTTCGTGTTCAGCAGGGCCTCGTAGATGGCCTGCGCCTGCTCCGCCTGCCCGAGGATCACGTGCAGCTCGGCGCGCAGGCGCATGAAATCGGTTGCGTACTTCCGGTACCGCACTTCGCCCGCCGCGCACAGTTCAATGGCTTCGTTCAGGTCGCCTTGTTCCATCAGGTGGTACACGGGCAGGAAGGCGGTGCGTTTCTCGGTCGCGCGCGCAATGCGCTCGAGCAGCATGTCGGCGGTGAAGGGCTTGAGGATGTAGTCGGTGGGCGCCAGTTCAGCCGCGCTGACGACCTTTTCGTACAGGCGTTCGGCGGTGACGATGATGAAGATCGTCCACAGCGGGATGAGCTTGTTGTGGCGCAGGTCTTCGAGCAACTGCTGGCCGTCCTGTCCGTCGCCGAGGTCGTATTCGCACAGTATCAGGTCGTAGGAGCGGCTCTTCAGCGGGCGGATCGCGGTGCCGGAGCTGACCGCGTGGTCGATCCGCGTCACGCCGCACAGGTTGAGCATGTTGTGCAGATTCGCGCGCATGCCCGTATGGGGCTCGATGATCAATGCGGTCAGGCTTCGAAGCGATGACATGGCTGGCGTTCGGACGGCTTCAAGGAGCCCGGCGTCGGGCTCGAGGTGCTGGCAACATACCATTGCCTTGAAGAAATGCAAGTCTATCGCAACAGCGTCTGCACTTCGGCGATCACGAGCACGACGATGAACACGACCAGGGCCGAGCCGAACGGCAGCAGCACGGTGGTGCCGAACACCTTGACCGGCAAGTCGCCGGGGACGCGGCCAACGCCGAGCCGGCGCAGGTCCGGAATCAGGACGGTGAAGACCAGCAATGCAAGAAAGATCACGAACAGCCAGCGAATCATGGGCAAGCCTCGTCAGATCAGCCGTCCGATCAGGACAACCAGCGCCGACAGCAGCAGCGTCGATGCAAACGGCAGGAAGACCGTCTTGCCAAACAGCGTGAAGCGTATATCGCCGGGAAGGCGCCCGACGCCGAGCTTCTCCAGCCACGGCAGCATGGCGGTGAATACCACCAGGGCAACGAAGATGGTCAGGACCCAGCGTATCATGCGCGGCCTTCGGCGAGCTTGATCTGGCCGCGATTCACAGGCGGTAGCCGCGGTCGATGCGGGCGTAGCCGTCCGGAAGCACAACCCCGCGCCCGGCGATCATCACCTTGAAGAGTTCGCCCATCTCGGCCGGCGAGAGCAGCTTTTGCAAGGCATTGGCCTGCGGCAGATAGGCGCGCGCTTCTGACGGGTCGGTGCGCAGCAGCATGCCAGCGATGCCCGCTTCGATCAGGAACGCAGCCTGGCTGGCGTAGCACAGCGGCTCCAGTCCCGCCCGCTGCGCGGCGCGGGCGATCGCACTGAAATCGACATGGCTCGTGACATCTTGCAAACCCGGCAGGTAGAACGGATCCGGATGCGCATGATGGCGGTAATGACACATCAGCGTGCCCTGGCGCCGCTGCGGGTGGTAGTACTCGTGCGCCGGGAATCCATAGTCGATGAACACGGCCGCGCCGCGCTGAACCATCGCGCCGACGGTATGCATGAAGGCAATCGCCTGCGGGTGGACTTCGGTCACGTAGCCTTCGGGCAGCGCGTCGACATCCGGAATCTGCGCGACCGCCTCGGCGCCTGCAGGGCGATCCTCGAACGCGAACCCGGTTTCCGCCTCGACCACGCCGCGCTCGCGCCATCCGTTCCTGGCCTTGACGACGAGCTGCACCGGCATCGCATCGAGCACCTCGTTGCCGAGCACGAGACCGGAAAACGCCTGCGGCATGCGGTCGAGCCATTCGACCTGCGGGAAATCACGCAGCGTCTCCTGCTGGCGCGCGCGCAGCTCCCCGGAAAGATCGAGAATCGCGTACTGCTCGACGACCACGCCGCGCGCGGCCAGTCCGCTCAGGAGGTCACGCGCGAGCTTGCCGCTGCCGGCGCCGAACTCCAGGATGCGCGCGGCACTCTGCTCGAGTATCGGTTCGGCGACGGCCGCCATTGCCGCCCCGAAAAGCGGCGTGATCTCGGGCGCGGTTGTAAAATCTCCGTCTTTGCCGAGCTTGGCCGAACCCCCGCTGTAGTACCCGAGGCCGGGTGCATACAGCACCATCTCCATGTAGCGCGCGAACGGAATCCATCCATTGCTGGAGCGGATTTCGGCGCGAATCAGATCGGACAGCGCGCCTGAGGCGGCGAGCGCTTCGGGCGCGGGGATGGGCAGGTGCGCAGACATGGGCCGTATTGTACGCGGCCGCTCCCCTTCTTCGTTTCACTACGCGGACAGAACATGCCGGATACAGCTTCCAAGTCAGTGCTCGTCACCGGAGGCGCGCGCCGCATCGGCCGCCATATCGCGCTGGCGTTTGCGCATCGCGGCTGGAACGTAGCGATTCATTACCGCAACTCGGCGGCGCAGGCACAGTCTCTCGCCGACGAGATCGCGGCGACCGGACGCCGCGCCGTCCTGCTGCATGCGGACCTGGAGGACGAACAGCAGGCGCGCGACCTGGCTACGCGCGCCATCGCGGCCTTCGGGCGCCTCGATTGCGTGGTCAACAACGCATCGCTGTTCGAACCGGATGACGCCCAACGCTTTTCCCCCGCGCTGCTGGAGCGCCACATGCGCGCCAATGTGACCGCCCCGCTGTTGCTGGCGCAGGCGCTGCACGCGGCCACGCCGGAAGGCGGACAGGCGGTGGTGGTGAACCTGCTCGACCAGAAGCTGTACAACCTGAACCCGGATTATCTTTCCTACACGCTGTCCAAGGCCGCGCTGCATACGGCGACGACCACGCTTGCGCAGGCGCTGGCGCCGAAGCTGCGCGTGGTGGGGGTGGCGCCCGGGATCACGATGGTGTCGGGCGACCAGACCGAGGAAGGGTTCGCGAAGGCGCATGCGATGACGCCGCTCGGGCGCTCCAGCACACCCGAGGATGTCGCGGCTGCGGTATGCTTCGCCGCCGAATCGCCGGCCATCACCGGCACCACGCTGGTCGTCGACGGCGGCCAGCACCTGATTCCCCTGCAACGCGACGTGATGTTCGTCGTCAAATAGAGTGACGCCATGCTTTCAGCCCTTTCCCATCCCAGCCTGATCGATTGCCGCCGGCTGTTCCTGCGCAACTACGAGGTGATGATCAACATCGGCGTGCACGAGTTTGAAAAGAAGGGCGAGCAGCGGGTGCTGGTGAATGTCGATCTGTTCATTCCGCTGGCGGTATCGACCCCGCGCGAAGACCAGCTCGACGAAGTCGTCGACTACGATTTCATGCGCGACACGATCGCGCGGCGCATGGCGCAGGGGCATATCCACCTGCAGGAAACGCTGTGCGACGACGTCGCGCGCGCAATGCTCGCGCACCCGAAGGTGCGCGCGGTGCGCGTGTCGACCGAGAAGCCGGACGTGTATCCGGATTGCGACGCAGTCGGCGTGGAAGTCATACATATCAAGGCATGAACATGGATCCGGTATTGAAGGAACAGAACGACGCGCGGCGCGCCGACAAGATCGCTTTCGAGAACAACAAGCTGTCCAAGCGTCTGTGCCGCCTGGTCGGCCAGGCGATCGGCGACTTCAACATGATCGAGGACGGCGACAAGGTCATGGTCTGCCTGTCCGGTGGCAAGGACAGCTACGGCCTGCTCGACATCCTGCTGACGCTGCGCGAACGCGCGCCCATCCATTTCGACATCGTCGCGGTCAACCTCGATCAGAAGCAGCCCAATTTTCCCGAGCATGTGCTGCCCGAATACCTGACGAAGATCGGCGTGCCCTTCCATATCGAGCACCAGGATACCTACAGCATCGTCAAGCGGCTGATCCCGGAAGGGAAGACCACCTGCTCGCTGTGCTCGCGCCTGCGCCGCGGCATCCTGTACCGCGTCGCGGACGAACTGGGCGCGACCAAGATCGCGCTTGGCCATCACCGCGATGACATCCTCGAGACCTTCTTTCTCAACATGTTCTTTGGCGCGAAGCTGAAGGGCATGCCGCCCAAGCTGCAGTCCGACGACGGCCGCCACGTGGTGATCCGGCCGCTGGCCTACGTGAAGGAAGCGGACATGGAACGCTGGGCGCAGGTCAAACAATTCCCGATCATCCCCTGCGACCTGTGCGGCAGCCAGGAGAATTTGCAGCGCAAGCAGATCAAGGCGATGCTGCGCGAATGGGAAAAAAAGCACCCGGGGCGGGTCGAGAACATCTTCTCGGCGCTGTCGACGGTGGTGCCTTCGCACCTGATGGACCGCGAGCTGTTCGGATTTGCCGATCTGAAGGCCACCGGCGTGGCCTCGGCCGACGGCGACATCGCGTTCGACGAGGAACCGTGCGCGCCGCCGCCGAACGTGATCCGCTTCGGCGGCACGATGGACTAAGCTGCTGATACGTCCGTACTAGCGCTCCTGCAGCGACACCTGCTGGCCGGATCGGATGCCGGCCAGCTTGTGGCCGTCGTCAATCAGACTTTGCAGCCGCCGGTTCGCATGGGCCTTTTGCGCAGGTGTGGCGAGATTGATGATCTGCGCGGTCATCTCGGCCATGCCGTGCCGGGAAGCGTCGAAGAACGGCTTGTTCTCCGTGTAGGTGAAGTTGTGCAGCACGCCGCCCATGTAGGCGCGCAGCATCCCCTCCACCGCATGCCGGGCGGGGCGTTCGGCCTGCACCTTCTTCAGGAACGCGATCAGCTCGCGCTGGCGGCGCAGCCGTTCCTGCATCCAGATCTCGTAGTCCATCGGCCGCGCATCGGAGGCGGCGCGGATGCGCTCCTTCTGCGCGGCGTCGAACTTGCCGAACCAGTATTCGGCCTGCTTCATCACCTTCTCATAGCGCGCCTGCCGCTGTTCGGCCGGGGACTTGCGCAGCGTCTCCTTGCGGAACTTCTCATTGTTCGACGCGAACTTGCGCTCGATGCTGGCAATCTGCTGCGGCGTGAGCGACAGCGCGAGCGTGGCCAGGTGCGGCAGCGCGTATTCGAAGACGCGCTCGGCGCGTTCGCGCATGATGGTGAATTCTTCATCGACCTGGCTGACGCTTACCGGCTGCGGCAGCCGCGACTGCGTGCGTG
>DATLGF010000384.1:0-5846 GCA_035540575.1 Noviherbaspirillum sp. | reverse complement strand
GGCAACGCGGTGAACCTGCCGGCGGCCGGCATCGGCGCCAACATCCCGGGTACGGTGGCATTTACGCTGTTCAATGCGGCGGCAACCCGCTTCATCGGACTGGAATTGTCGGCACTGGAAGCGGACGGCGTCGGTAAGATCATCTCCAGCCCGCGTGTCGTGACGGCGGACTCGCAGCCGGCGCTGATCGAGCAGGGTGAGGAAATCCCGTATCAGAAGGCGACCAGCAGCGGCGCAACCTCGATCGAGTTCAAGAAGGCGAACCTGAAGCTCGAGGTGATTCCGCAGATCACGCCGGATGGTCATGTCATCCTGGACGTAGACGTGACCAAGGACAGCCGAGGCGATCCGCTGGCGGTCGGTTCGACGCTGGTCGCGATCAACACCAAGCATGTGAAGACGAACGTGCGCGTGGAAAACGGCGGCACTGTCGTGCTCGGTGGTATCTACCAGCAGAACGAGAACGATACGACGACCAAGGTGCCGCTGTTCGGCGATTTGCCAGTGGTCGGCAATCTGTTCCGCACCAATTCCAAGGTCAGCAACAAGACTGAACTGCTGATTTTCCTCACGCCGCGCATCCTTACAGACAGCGCATTCAACCGATAGACGTGAGTCAGAAGACCGGTGCAGGCAGCAGCATCTTCCTGGTCGGCCTCATGGGGGCCGGGAAGACCACGGTCGGGCGTGCATTGGCACGCCGTCTGAACAAGCAGTTCATCGATTCCGACCATGAGATCGAGGCCCGCACCGGGGTCTCGATTCCGCTGATCTTCGAGATCGAGGGCGAGGCCAGCTTCCGCCAACGCGAATCCGACGTCATCCGCGATCTCACCGCCCGGCCCGATATCGTGCTGGCAACCGGCGGCGGGGCGATTCTGAAGCCCGAAAACCGCGAATACCTGAAAACGCGCGGCACCGTCATTTTCCTGCGCGCAAGCGTGGCCAGTATTCTCCAGCGCACGGGCCACGACAAGAACCGGCCGCTGCTGCAACAGGGCGATCCGCGCCAGACGCTTGAACGCCTCACGCGCGAGCGCGAGCCCTACTATCTCGAGGTGGCCGACTTCGTCGTGGAGACCGGACGTCCTAACGTACAATTGCTGGTGCAAACCATCGTTTCCCAGCTCGAAGCGGCAGGCGTGCTGTCGGCGCAGGCGGGAAACCCGACCTGATGCCGAACCGATGAATCCATCCCCGTCCGCAACCACCCTCGAAGTCCAGCTCGGCGACCGCAGTTATCCGATCTCGATTGGTCGTTCCCTCCTTGCGGACAGCGACTTGCTGGCCCGCAGCGTGGAGGGAAAGCGAGCCGCCGTGGTGACCAACACCACCGTTGCGCCGCTGTATCTCGATACCGTCTGCCGCCACCTCGCGGCAGCCGGCAAGCAGGTGACCACCGTCGTCCTGCCCGACGGCGAGGAAGAAAAGAACTGGTCCAGCTTGATGCGCGTGTTCGATGTCCTTCTGTCGGAGAAGTGCGACCGCAAGACGACCCTGATCGCGCTCGGCGGCGGCGTCATCGGCGATCTCACCGGCTTCGCGGCGGCGAGCTATATGCGCGGCGTTCCCTTCGTGCAGGTTCCGACGACCCTGCTGGCGCAGGTCGATTCTTCGGTCGGTGGGAAAACCGGCATCAATCATCCGCTCGGCAAGAACATGATCGGCGCGTTTTACCAGCCGAAGGCGGTGATCGCCGATACCTCCACGCTGGACACGCTGCCCGACCGGGAGCTTGCGGCCGGACTGGCCGAAGTCATCAAGCATGGCGCGATCATCGACGCCGCATTCTTCGAATGGATCGAAGCCAATATCGACGCACTGAAGGCGCGCGACCCTGCGGCACTGGCGCATGCGATCCGGCGTTCCTGCGAGATCAAGGCGGAGGTCGTGCGCCAGGACGAGCGTGAAGGCGGGCTGCGCGCGATCCTCAACTTCGGCCATACCTTCGGACATGCGATCGAGGCGGGACTCGGGTATGGCGAATGGCTGCACGGTGAGGCCGTCGGATGCGGAATGGTGATGGCGGCCGATTTGTCGCAGCGGCTCGGTTATATCGATGCCGCGACCGCCGCACGCATCACGCGCCTCGTGCGTGCAGCGGGACTGCCGATCAAGGCACCGGAGCTCGGCATTGCGCGCTGGCTGGAGCTGATGCAGGTGGACAAGAAAAACGAGGGTGGCGAAATCAAGTTCATCCTTCTGAAGCCCTTGGGCACGGCTGTCATCACGCCGGTTCCGGAAGCGCTGTTGCGTCAGACCCTCGAAGTTTGCGTGGCGAGGTAGACATGGACGAGCGACTCGCGCCATTTGCCGCCCGACAGGAGGCATCGCGCGGGCGTCGTCATCCTGAGGCGCCGCCTGGCTCCCGTTCCGAGTTCCAGCGCGACCGTGACCGCATCATCCACTCGAGCGCATTCCGCCGGCTTGAATACAAGACGCAGGTCTTCGTCAATCACGAAGGCGACCTGTTCCGCACCCGTCTCACGCACAGCATCGAAGTGGCGCAGATCGCCCGCTCGATCGCGCGCAACCTGCGCCTGAATGAAGACTTGGTCGAGGCGATTTCGCTTGCCCACGACCTCGGCCACACGCCGTTCGGGCATGCGGGCCAGGAGGCGCTGAACGACTGCATGCGCGAGCATGGCGGCTTCGAGCACAACCTGCAGAGCCTGCGGGTGGTCGATGAACTGGAGCAGCACTATGGCGCGTTCGACGGCTTGAACCTGATGTTCGAGACGCGCGAAGGCATACTCAAGCACTGCTCGCTCGCCAATGCGCGGGGTCTGGGTGACATCGGCCGGCGCTTCATCGAACGCAAGCAACCCTCGCTGGAAGCCCAGCTAGCCAATCTCGCCGACGAGATCGCCTACAACAATCACGACATCGACGATGGCTTGCGCTCGGGACTTCTGACTGAAACCCAACTCGGGGAGGTCGATCTGTACGCGCGGCACCGCCGGGAAGTCGAATCGGCTTATCCGGGCATTCGCGGTCGACGCGCGATTCACGAGACGATACGTCGCATGATCAATGCGCTGATCGTCGACGTGATCCGCACCTCGGAAGCGCGCATTGCGGGCGCCGCTCCGCAGAGCGTTGACGATGTCAGGAACGCACCGGTGCTGATCGCCTTTTCGGAAACGATGCAGGCGGAGGCGGCGGTGCTCAAGCGATTCCTGCGGCTGAATCTGTATCAGCACTATCAGGTCAACCGGATGACCAGCAAGGCGCGCCGCATTGTGCGCGAGCTATACGAGGCCTTCATGGCCGAGCCTCGTCTGTTGCCGCCTGATTATCAGGTCGAGCGTGGCCAGGGCACGGAAGGCGCGCAGCGTCAGGCACGCAAGGTGGCCGACTATATCGCCGGCATGACGGATCGCTATGCGATGCGCGAGCACCGGCGCCTGTTCAGGGTCGACGAAATCTAGAAACCGCCCCAAGGGGGGGGCGGTTTGCAGGGATCAGTCGAGGTCGCGCAGCGGGTGCGCATGCGGCGGCCATGCCGGCTCGAAAAAGCGATTGATCATCTCGGCGCTGAGCTTTTCCGGGTCGCTTTCGCACCACGTCGGCATGTTGTCCTTGTCGATGACCAGCGCGCGCACGCCTTCCAGGACTTCGCCATGCTCGAAAGAGCGGCGCACCATCGTGCGTTCCATGCGCAGGCAGTCGGCGACGCCCATCATGGCCCCGCGGCGCAGCTGCGCGAGGGTCACGCCCATCATCAACGGGGAGCGCTTGTTCATCGCGGCCAGACTGGCCTGCGCGAACTCGTCATCGTCGCGGGCGAGAGACGCGGCGATCGCGGCGACCGAATCGAGGGCAAAATGCCGATCGATTGCGGCACGTGCGCGCGCAAGACGGCTCGACGCGGGGGCGACCTGGTCCCCATACGGTGCGGCAAACTCGCAGATCGCTGCCCGTATGTCCGCACCATCGAATTCGAGCAACATGCGCTCCAGCGCCGGCAGCTGCGAAGCGGGGACGAACACGTCGGCCAGATCCGTGTAAAGCGCGTCGGCCGCGCCGACCGTTTCCCCGGTCAATCCCAGCCAGGTACCCGTTTCACCCGGCGCCCGCGACAGGAAGTAGCTGCCGCCGACATCAGGAAACAAGCCGATGTTCACTTCCGGCATGGCCATCTTCGTGCGCTCGGTCACGATGCGCATGCGATTCGCCTCGCCGCCCTGGGCCACACCCATGCCGCCGCCCATCACGATGCCGTCCATCAGTGCGATGTAGGGCTTCGGGTAGAAGTGAATCAGGTGGTTGAGCGCGTACTCCTCGGTGAAGAAGTCTTCCAGCAGCGCGCTGCCTTCACGCGGCGTCGCCTTGCCCATCTCGTAGAAGAAGCGGATGTCGCCACCGGCGCAGAAGGCCCGCTCGCTCGTGCTGCGGATCAGGACCGCACGCACGCCAGGATCCTCGCGCCAGCCGAGCAGGGCGGTCGTGATCGCCCGCACCATTTCGAGGGACAGGGAGTTCAGGGCCTTGGGGCGGTCAAGGGTAATGATGCCGATACGGTTGCGGATCTCGGTGCGGATGAATTCGCTCATGGCGTAATGGAAAGGCATGCGGGAGCGGCTATTCTAGCCAGAAGGGCCAGGCCGCGCAGTCGGCGGGATGACAATGGGGAAAACCGGGCATGAAAAAGGGGCGCGATCCGCGCCCCTCGTTTCAGTGTGACTGGAAGATCAGGCGGCCGCCGATGCGTCCGGCATGCGCTTCAGCGCCTGGTGCTGATGATCCTGTACACGGGTCTTGTATTTGAGGACTTGGCGATCGAGCTTGTCGATCAGGGTGTCGATGGCGGCATACAGATCTTCCGCGATGCTTTGCGCGTGGATGTCTTTTCCGCGCACCCGCAAGGTGATTTCTGCCTTCTGCCGCTTTTCCTTCTCGGGGAGCTTTTCTACTGCGAGGATGACTGCTACATCAATGACATGATCGAAATGGCGCCTGATGCGTTCCAGCTTTGTTTCCACATATTGACGGATGGCGGGCGTCAAGTCGAGGTGATGTCCACTGATCGTGAGATTCATACAGCGCTCCTATGAATGGTGTCGCTGGCGGTTCGCAACGTGGCCCCGCGTGGCTCCGCAAACGGGGCACGCCGGAACACAGCAACATGAACAACTACTGCCGGAAAAACTACAGGGATTTACGCAGATTGACGGGGGGGATTTTGAGGGCTTCGCGGTACTTCGCAACCGTGCGACGGGCGACCACCATGCCCTGCTCACCCAACATATCTGCGATCTTGCTGTCAGAAAATGGGTTCTTGGGGTCTTCCGCTCCTATCAGTTGTTTGATGAGTGCCCGGATCGCCGTCGAGGATGCTTCGCCACCTGCTTCGGTCGCAACATGGCTGCCGAAGAAATACTTCAGCTCGAACATTCCATGCGGCGTGAGCATATATTTCTGCGTGGTTACACGCGAGATCGTACTCTCGTGTAGACCCAGTGTATCAGCTATTTCGCGCAAGACAAGGGGACGCATCGCCACCTCGCCGTGAGAGAAAAAATTGCGCTGGCGGTCGACGATCGCCTGCGCCACGCGCAAGATCGTGTCGAAGCGCTGGCGCATGTTCTTGATCAGCCACTTTGCTTCCTGCAACTGCGAAGTGAGCGACCCCTCTCCCTTGTTCTGCTTGAGAATATTCGCGTAGAGAGCGTTGACGCGCAGGCGCGGCATTACGTCGTGATTGAGGGTGACCTGCCATCCGTTCTTCGCCTTCTTGACGATGACGTCGGGAACGACGAAGTCCGAGGCGTCGGTCGCGAATGCCGCGCCCGGATGCGGATTGCAGCGCTTGATCACCTGCTGGACTTCGCGCAGGTCCTCGT